>JAFGJA010000090.1 GCA_016929355.1 Anaerolineae bacterium
CTGCCAGCGTAGTGATCACGACGGTGCGCCGGGTTTCAGCCGCACGCCGCACCGGATTTTCCGGTCCAATAGGCGCACAGGCAAATTGGGAGGGCAGCGCCAGGGGATGCGCGGCATCCATCCATTGCCCGGTCAGGATAAAGTCATCCGGGGAGCGTTCATCGCGCAAATAGACAGCAGCCCCACGCGCGCCGGTCATCTCCGGCACATGCTGCAATGCGCGTTGGATCACCTGTTCCATATCCAGCGACGCAGCAATATCCGCGCTGATGGCGCTGAGAGCGACTAATTCGCGGCTGCGGTCCAACAAATTACGCCGCACGCGCGCCGTCGTCACATCCTGAAACCGGATCAACTGATTGGCCTGAACGACCTGGGCATGTTTGAAGGGTTCAAGACTGATATTCAGCACATATTCTTCGCCCTGATCCTCAATCTCGACTTCGCGCGCCGTCATCCCGGTATCGAGCAACTGCCGCACAACGCCGCACAACGCCGAATCATTGAGCAAAACAATGATATGCGGCAGCGTAAAAGTATTTAGCACGGGCACATTTACCCAGGGCGCTGTATCGAGGTTGTGCCATAACACATGCCGGTGAGCATCAAGGATCGCCAGATGTTCGCCCGGTGTGTTTTGGAGCGAACGGATCAGCGCTTCAAACGGCATCGCCCGCGCTGCGCGCATAATCAAGACCGACAGCATCACGACAGGCGGGATAAAATTTGTCCCGGCAATGAGGATCATCCACTCGCGCCCGCCCAGTGGCGCGATAAACGCGATGATCATGCTAAACGTAGAGACCAGTAAAAGAGGCAGAGCTTGATCGCGCAGCGTCAAGCGCTTTTTGTGCAACGTCCACCCCAACGCCACCCCGATCATGACCTGGCTGCCCAGCACCATTACAATGCCCCAAAACGGGGAATCGGCAGCCAGCGCGATAAGCCAAGAGGACCAGGCATGGGCATCGATCTGGTACACCCAGGGGCGATCCGGCAAGCGGGAGAGCCAGATAAACGCGATCTCAGCCGGGAACACCCCCAGCAAGGCCGCTGTGAACAGCGCGCGTTGGTGCTGCTGCAACCAGGGCTGAAAATACAGCCCCAGAATGGTCAGGGGCAGCAGCGCCATATACGCCCAACCGGACGCCAACACCATCAGAACCACGCCAATTTCAGCCATCCGCCGCTCACCCGTCGTCCCCAAAGCCAGATAGCCGGTGGTGGCGATGACCGTCGATAAAATATACAAAGCCAGGACCACGCTGGTAACAGTGCGGGGCTTCGGAAGTAAAACAATTGCGGCCAAGACCGCATAGAGACAAATGGGAAGAATCAGCAGATAGGCCATTAGTTATCAAACGTAAGACATCCAGAGCGTAAACGTGCCCGCTCTCAAGTATACGGCAAGTTGCTTACAGTATAACATTGGTTGTGGAATTATAGGCCACTGGCGCGTTGAATTTAGGTTACATTCATGAATAGATACGGTTAAACCGGGAAATTACGCGCCATTAGGGGGATCGGGCATCCCGCGAGGATGGTTAATTTTATAGCCGCGCCCGCGCACCGTGACAATAAATTGCGGGCGTGCCGGATCAGGTTCGAGCTTGGAGCGCAACCGGCTGACCAGTTTCTCGATGCGTGCATCATCCACTTCGCCCAGATAATCCTGGCCCCACACCGCCTCAACAATCTGAAACTTGTCGCAAATTTTATCCATGCGCCCATACAGCAGCAGCAAAAGACGATATTCCAGATCGGTCAGCGAATCGATCAGTTGCCCGCCAACCCACACCGTCCCGGCATCACTATCCACCCAGACGCCATCGGGCACTTGTTGGCGCGCTAATCCCTGCCGCCGCGCATAATTGGCAAATAACACGCCAAACAGCCGCTCTTTCCCCAGGCCGCCAGCCTGATCACCGGGTTGATCACCGATCAACAACCCACGCTGGCGCAGGTGGGTATGCTGGAGATGGGTCAGCACATCCGGCCCGCGCATCGCCACCAGACTGACAATTTCCCGCTCATCCGGCAGCAATTGTTTCCAGAGTTTGGCTAATTCGCTGCGTACCAACGGGTGATTTTGCAGCACGTCCGCCGCCACTTTAAGCGCCTGTTCCGTATAGGTAGCGGGCGCACCCGATTCAACTTCCATCACCACATGCGCCGCCGCCTGCAATAATCCCGGATGCCCGCCCGCCTGTTTGAGAATAAATTCGCGCTCGTGCGGATCGAGCGAATCGTTAGCTTGCGTGAACAGATCGGCGGCCAATTCCGTCGCATCGTCATCACTGAGCGGTTGCAGGTGATATTTATAGGGGGCGAAGGGTTCCAAAAATTCGTTGAGATCATCGCCGCCGCTAAAGGATGAGGGCGGTCTGAGCGTAGCGGTGACGTAATTCAGCCGTTCCTGATACTTGTCTTTCAGGGCGCGCAGATTCAGAAACACGCGCTCATCCAACCCGGTGAGGACATTATCGAATTCATCCAGCAGCAAAACCACATCTTCAGTCGCGTCATCATCCAAAAAATGAATAATCGCATCATTGAAGGCGAGCGGGATCGCAAAATCGCTGCTGGATTCAACCACCTTACTGTAGAATCGTTCCACCAGCTTGCGCAGATCACGCCGGGTGATCAGTTCTTCGGACAGCGTTTCGAGCACGGCGCGCAGGATTACTTCATAAAACCCCTGGGCGCTCATCTGCAACATGCGGTTACAGTCGATGTAGACAAAAATCACCGCGCGCCCGGTAATGCTGTGATACGCATCACTGACCTGGGGTTCGATCATCTGGCGCAGCAGCATCGACTTGCCAAAATTACTCAGGCCGACGACGGCGACGGGTTGGCCGAGGGCCAAAACATCCAGCATGGCACGTACATCGGCAGAACGATAGGGGGTAAGGCGGGTTGTTTCGGGCATAATGGGTTTGGGCCGTTTGTCTGGTATACGACTTTCCGATCTTGCTATTATACATGCAAAGGGATCAGGAAATGGAGTCTGAAATGTAGCTCATATTAGAAGCGGACACTCTGCTGCCAGTGTCCGCCCTAATATGTTGATCGAACCAGTTTTGTACACGGCGCACCCGCTCACCTTATGGAGAAACGAAAACAACATCAGATGATCGTGTAGGGGAGCACCAATGTGTGCTCCCGTTTTTTTCGGGCCGACACGCTGGTC
>JAFGJA010000606.1 GCA_016929355.1 Anaerolineae bacterium
CGTTCGTTTGCGCGATCAAATTCAGTCTGGATCAGACCATCGAAATGTCCAGGGCGTTGATTGAGCCAGCCTTCAAAAGTAGATAACGGCGGCCAATCGCCAGTTTTCTCGTAGACTGCTAAAAGGCGATCTTGCAGGGGATCAGGAATCAGATAAAGCGCCTGAAAAACATCGAACAAATCAGTAGCGACTTTATTCCAATTATCATTGCGCCCCCAATCTTCCTGATCCAAGAACGAACGAACATAGGAAGACTCATCCGTATTCCAACTGCGGCGTAGATTTTGCGCTTCGCTAATGAGCAAATCCGCCAGGGGCGCTTCCAGCTTGAAAGGCGCAAGACTTTCCAGGGTATCTTGCCAATAGGCCAGCAAAAAATCGTAAATGGCGGCCAACACTTCCGACGGCGTCGGAATACGCTTGAATTCTTCGGCCAATTGCTGCTGGGTTACAGCCAGCAAATTACACGCCGAAATCTGCGATGACAGCCACGTTTCCCGCGCCGGATCGAGCAGTTGCACCTGCCCAATTTCCTTAAGATACATGCGCACCGGATCATCGGCCAGCGCCGCCACTTCTACCCGGGGCATAATTGTGTCATGATCAGTGGTATCGAGGCCATTAAGGTCCAGATCGTTATCGTCCGCATCGACTTCGTAATCGGAACTTTGATCACCGGCAACGACCTCTACGCCTAGCTCCTCCAATTGATCAAACACAGCCTGGGCCGCCTCACTGTCGGGATCATCAAACAGCGCCAATATTTCACTTTCGTCCAGATGCTTTTCCCGACGACCTTTGGCGATCAACTCATCAAGGGTAGCGGGTTGGTTCGTGTTGTGTTTTTTCTGATCGTTTGCCATTTTTTCCTGACGCAACCATTCTGTTTATACGTTGCGAGCATAACCTCGAATATCTCGAAGCGTCAGTGTAATCAGTCTCCGAGCGCGGGAATAATCTCTCAACCTCTCCTGATAATGATAGTCGGTCAATTCGTTCTCCTCAAATTGGCTATCTTGTTGCAAAAAATATAATTCCTGTAGTTCGCGTTCAATCCGGCTTTGGCGCAGGATCAACGATTCGATTTCAAACGATGTGAACTGAGTCACACCGGGTAATGTGCGTAAATAAGCGGTAGCGCTATCCTGGGGCGGCAGCGCCCGCCGCACTACCTCATGCGGTAGCGCCAATAACTGATCAACCCGTTCGGCCAGTGCGTGCGGCAGGTAATCAAACACATAATCCAGTGGGTCTAACTCATCCTGATACAACGAACGTTCCAGCACATCAAAAATGGCTTGATAATCGCCCCGACTAAAATCCTGTGTTCCCAATGGTCCCAGGGATGGATTCACATGAGCATCTTGGGTTTGCAGTTCCCGTAGTTTGCGATTCGCTGCCGCTAATCGATCCGGTTGTTCCAATAATAAACTCAAACACAGACTTTCCTGGGGAGCCGTTGTTTGCCCTGGCTTACCCGATTTTGATCCGCGCCCCGGATGGTTATACGATGAACGTCCGGCCAGTTGGCGCTGTTCATGTACCGTTGGCACGGCGCGCGTTTGAATCGCCCGGCGGCGCTGGGTCCACTGCATGAGCGTTTTTTCATCGATCCACACCCGGCGGGCTAATGATTGGATATTGCCGTTGCGCTGTAAATCGCTTTCGGTAGCCGTTAAAATTGGCAGCAGATCACGGGCCACTCGTTCCCGCTCATGATACGACGAGTGTCTATTCAACGACGCCGTGCTTTGTTGAATCACATATTCCGCAATGGGAATCGCCCGCCCAACCAATGCTTCCCAGGCCGCAGGATTTTCGCGGATCAGATCGTCCGGGTCTTGACCATCCGGCAGTGTCACCACGCGAATATCCATGTTTAACATGCCAGTGTAACGTATCATGCCACGTGGATCAAAAGACGCTTGTTGATCCGCCCCAAGCGTTTGCTGCGCCACATTTAACCCGCGCATAGTCGCATTAACGCCCGCCATATCAGGATCAAGCGCCAGGATCAGCCGGTTAGCATACCGATCCAACTGCTTTAATTGCGTTTCGGTGAGCGCCGTGCCCATTTGCGCCACGACATTGGCAAAACCCGCCTGATGCGCCTGCATCACATCCATATACCCTTCAACGATCACGACGGTTTCCGTTTCACGGATCGCACGCCGCGCCATATCCAGGCCAAACAGCAGTTGACTCTTATCAAAAAGCAGGCCCTGCGGAGAATTTAAATACTTGGGCACAGCATCTTTAGCGAAGGCCCGCGCCCCAAAACCAACAGTCCGTCCCCGGCTGTCTCGGATGGGAATCACCAATCGGTGACGGAACCGGTCATAGACGTTACCTTTATCATTGCGAATAGCAACCCCGGCTTCGACAATTTCATCCTGGCTATAACCGTGCATCTGCAAATGTTGGAGCGTGCTACGGTAATCATCCGGCGCGTAACCAAGCATAAACGCGGCGACAGTTTCCGCGCTCAAACCACGATTCACCACGTAATCACGCGCAACTTGGGCCGCCGGTAGGTTGAGTAGCTGATCGTGAAACAAACGCGCGGTTTCGTCTAGAATAGCTTGCAGGCGCTCCGATTCTTCCTGGCGCTGCGTTTGTTCAGACGAAAACGGCGTAATCTCGACGCCAACCCGTTTCGCCAATTCCCGCAGCGTTTCACTGAAGTCCCAACCTTCCGCTTTCATAACAAAATTGAAAGCATCACCGCCTTCACCACACGCGCCAAAACACCGCCAGGTTTGGGTTTCAGGAAAGACCACAAAAGACGGCGTTTTTTCCTGGTGAAACGGGCACAACGCCTTATAGTTGCGCCCCGCCTTTTGTAGAGTTGTATAGCCGGACACCACATCCACGATGTCGAGCCGGTTTTTTACATCATCAATGACACTCATAAATGTGGTTCCACCAAATGCCGCCGAGGTGTAATGAATTATAGGGGGAGGTGAACATTCGTGCAAACCGAATCAGCGTTAAATTTGCGGCTGATACAGACCCGAAAAGCACCTTCCTACCCCGTATTCAGAAAATTGCTCAAGCGCGGATGTCTTTGTACAATCGCTGGCGATCAGTTTTCTTGATACACATAATTTTCGTTGATCTGAAAGGAATTAAGATGGCGTTTTTTGATAAATCACTAGAAGAGCTTCAACAGTATCAACCGGCACGCAGCGAACCGGCGGATTTTGATGCGTTCTGGCAAACCACCCTCGCCGAAACACGCCAACACCCGCTCAACGCGCAGTTTACGCCATATGATTCAAAATTGGCATTAGTAGACACTTATGATGTGACGTTTGCCGGGTATGGCGGGCAGCCCGTCAAAGGGTGGTTTGTCATTCCAACGGATACGCAAGAATTACTCCCCTGTGTGGTGCAGTTCATTGGTTATGGTGGCGGGCGCGGACTCCCCCACGATTGGTTGCTGTGGGCCAATGCCGGTTATGCCGCGCTGGTGATGGATACACGCGGGCAAGGCAGCGCATGGTCGCCGGGTGGTACACCTGACCTACCGGATGGGGCGAATCCGTTTTATCCCGGTTTTATGACGCAGGGTATTCTCGATCCAAAAACCTACTATTATCGCCGCGTGTATACGGATGCGGTGCGCGCCATTGAAGCTGCACAAAGTCATCCCAATGTTGATCCCGCGCGCGTGGTTGCGACAGGCGCGAGTCAGGGCGGCGGCATTA
>JAFGJA010000607.1 GCA_016929355.1 Anaerolineae bacterium
GCGGGATCGAACGGGTGGGGGTATAAATAACATTATACACTTCAAGAAAAAACAGAGTCCAAATAATTCAGTAGGATTTGTCTATATGACACGTATTATATACTATTGATTTGGATCGTCATTTGAGATAAAATACCAAAGGCACTTACGAGCGCGATTGATTTTTGTTGCTGATCCAGCAGCAGTTTACAGTAAAGTTAGCCTTACGCGCCTGGTCCTCTCTCTCCGTCACTGTTGACAGGGATCGTGGGAAGAGATCGCGCGATAGGGGTGAATTGTTTTGTAAGTGCCTTTCCCCTTCTCGAGTGAGAAAAAAATGGATATAGAATTATCAGCCTCACCAGAAGATTTGCAAAAACGTTTTTTTGCACTCCAAACTTCAGAGGATATTGCTGAATTACTCGAGATTCCATATGACTACCTGATATATTACTTGTATCGAGTTCCATTTGAACACCAATACACAACATTTTTCATTCCAAAAAAATCAGGTGGTACACGTAAGATTACGGCTCCAATATCTCCACTCAAGATCATTCAACGAAAACTCAACCAAGTGCTTCAAGCCGTCTATATACCCAAACCATCCGTACATGGCTTTGTTCCAGGCAGGAGTATAGTAACGAATGCTGAAGCGCACATGTATAAGCGCATCCAGAAAAAAAAGAGCCAAAAAGTCGAAAAACCACGAAATTATATCTTAAATATTGATTTGGAAGATTTTTTCCCTTCCATCAATTTTGGACGAGTTCGGGGCATGTTCATGGCAGTTCCTTATAAATGCCCAGAACGAGTTGCAACTGTATTGGCCCAAATATGCTGCGCCTACAATGAACTTCCTCAGGGCGCACCGACGTCGCCTATAGTATCAAACATGTTGTGCTCCAAGTTGGATAGTCAGCTTCAGCGACTTGCTCAAAAATATCGGTGTCATTATACACGGTATGCAGACGATATAACCTTTTCAACCTCTCTTTTAAGCTTTCCCAGAGCTTTGGCAACGACGGAATATAGTTCTCAATCAGGTTATCAGGTCGTGGTCGGGCCAGAATTGAACGTCATTGTAGAAGAAAATGGGTTTCGGATTAACAGGCAAAAGGTTCGCCTTCAAACCCCAGATCGTCGTCAAGAAATTACGGGCCTTACTGTTAACGAGTTCCCCAATGTAAGGCGACAGTATATCAACCAGATTCGCGCAATGTTATATGCTTGGAAAAAATTCGGACATGATAATGCCGAAGAGCGATATAGAGAATTACACGACAATCAAGAATATCAATGCCCAGACAAACTACTTCCTTCGTTCAGATCAATAGTGAGGGGGAAAATTGAATTTTTAGGGATGGTACGAGGTAAACAAGATAGAACATACCTTCGATTTCTGGAGAAATTAGCAGAAGTCGATCCCGAGTTTAGAGCAAATTGGGAAATGAATAAAATCAAAAAAGGTGGAACTAATAAGCAAGTGTTTATAAGTTACAGTCGTAAAGATGAAGATTTTGCTCGTAAACTAGTAAATGCATTATCAAACCGGAATATTGGTGCTTGGTTAGATGTAAACGAGATTTCTCCCGGAGAAAATTGGGTCAATGTGATTCAAAATGGACTTGTTGTTTGTGAACTAATGCTTGTGATTATTTCCCCTGATTCAATGTCCTCGAGCCAAGTCGCCGAAGAGTGGCAATATTTTTTAAGCCAAAGTAAACCAGTGATACCATTACTTTATAAAAACACAAATACTATTCCGTACAAATTGGATACAAAACAGCGTATTGATTTTCAAGAACATTACGAATTTGACAGTGCAATGGACATTTTGCTACGTGCTCTAAATCGAGAAAACATAGCATCGAATTGATGTGATCATCCGATATCATCTCCCATTTATGATATGCTATCGCATCTGACTCATTTTCGACGTATTCGGTATATTGTTAAGAGTAGCCTCAAAAAAGTAACCTAATGCCCCCCAACCCCATCCCCGACTACGAACACCGCCTGGACCGATACGCCATTCACACCGTCGATCCCCCCAGACTCGACGCGATCTTAGCCGGTGGGTGGAAATTCCACCCTGACGGCACGGTCAAACCCTACTACGGCTTCACCTGCATCGCCTGGGTGGATCAAGCATCTACACTCTACGCCACATTATGCAAGCTACAGCAAACGCTCAAAATGAAATTCGACGCCACCGGCGCGGGGCATGTCTTTTCGTTCTTGCGCCCTGATTCGTTGCACATGACCATCTGCGATATTGAAGCGAGTCCAACGCCATTGACTCACGATCTGGATACCCGGCTGCAACAGGGACAAACCGCATTCGAGGCGATTGGCGCGGCGGGCAGCGTGACCGCCCAGATTCGCGGGATCGGGCTGCATTCCACGATCACAGCGTTGGTGCGCTTTGCTGATGCGGCGGAACTGCGCAAAGTGTTAGCGATGGAACAGCACATCAAAGACGCCACGCAAATGGATGTCCGGCAGTTTACCGGACACATCAGCCTCGCCTATATGGTGCAGCCGCCCGGCGATCACTTTGCCGCGATCAAGGATATTCTGCTGGCGCACGATACCGCGCTCGGCGATTTCACCTTTTCCGCGTTCGATCTGACCTATTTCCCGCACATGAACGAATACAACCCCTTGCTGACGCTCGATCTGGCAACCGGGCAGATCACGCGGCATGAGGACACAATCACCACGCTCAAAGCGGCGTCAAGTTGAGGGATCGCTTCGCCGCAAACTAAAATTCCACATCCCCCTGCCCCACAAAATTGGGTAAAATCACCACTGCATGACCATAAAATTTTGCAGAATACACAAAAGGTATTTCTCATGCAGCGTTTACCTCTGCCAGCTTTCTTGCTCAAACCGCTTGGTTATCCACCTGTCAGCACCTTACCGGAAGAACGTCAAAAAGGGCTGCGCGTCTTCTGGCTGGATGGCTTGTTCGCGTCCCTATCCGGCGGGTTTATCGATTCGTATTACGCGCTGTATATGCTCAGTTTGGGCGCATCCAACGCGCAGATCGGCCTTGTGAACACGCTGAATCAGGTCGCGGGCGCGGTGATGGCGCTGCCCGGCGCAGCGATTGCGGATCGGACGGGACGCTACCGGTTTATGTCCACCATCACGGGCCTGATCGCACGCCTGCTGTGGCTGGTGATGCTGATCGCCCCCTGGCTTCTGCCGGATGCCGGGGCCGTCTGGTTAGTGCTGCTGGCATGGGTGTTGATTGCGGGCGTGGGCACGATGGGCGCGGCGGCATGGACCGCGCTGCAAGCTGATCTGGTTCCGGCGCGGCTGCGGGGCGCGTATTTTTCCTCGCGCAATATTGTGATGCAGGTGGTCCGCCTCGGCGTGATCCCGGTGGCGGGGTTGATCGTGAACTGGATCGGCGAGCCGGGTGGGTATCAGGTCAATCTAGGCTTAGCGTTTGCTTTTGGCATGGTTGCCGTGTATTACTACAGCCAGATTCCCGAACATGTCCCCAGCCCGCACGAACAGGAACAGATCAGCAACCGCGAGATTTTGCGCAACATCCGGCACATGCCCTTATTAATGCGCTTCACGTTGGGGCATGGCGTGCTGATGTTCGGCGTGATGTTTGGCGGGCCGTTCATCTCCGTTTATATGGCGGAAGAACTCGATTTCAGCGTGGGAACCATCGGCTTTGTGACCACTACCAGCGTGTTAGCAACCACCATCGGGATGCGCATCTTGGGGCGTATCCAGGACCGATACGGCATCACCTGGACCATGCGCTTTGGGTTGGGCGTGCCATTCATCACCTCCGCATGGCTTTTGGTCCAGCATCCCTGGCAGGCATACATCGTCAGCGCGCTGGCCGCGTTGACCTGGGCCGGATACAACCTGGGCGCGTTTAATTTGCTGCTGGCAGTCACGCCAAACGCACACCGCCCGCGTTATGTTGCCATGCACACCACGATCATCTCGGTTGTGGGCGCGGTGGGACCGCTAACGGGCGGCGTGGTCTTGGATGCCGTTGGCTTCACGCCCGTCTTTTTGCTCTCAACGGTAGGACGCGGCCTGGGACTGCTGCTGTTTTTCTTGCTGGTCCGCGAACCTGATCCCGTTGTGGAGGTTGACGAGGACAATGCAGACGGTGAGGATGTTGGCGGCTGATAGCAAATGGTCTATACTTCGCGCGTGTTTTTATTGCGTATGAGGAGAGATCAAAATGGGACAACAGAACGATAAGGCCACACAAAACGCCTGGGCCACCGGCATCGCTATCGGGATTGCCATCGGCGCGGGCGTTGGCGTGGCGCTCGGCAATATTGCGATAGGGATCGGCGTCGGGATCGCCATTGGCGCGGGTATCGGCAGCGCGTTCGCGGCGGAACAGGAAAAGAAACAAGGTGTACCGCCCAAAAACGATCCCGAATAGCGTGCGTTTAACCTGCTGATTTACGCTGGACCTCCGATGCTGATGATGACCATCCCGCCTCATCAATCTCGCCATCAGCCTGCTCGCCGGTCCACTGCGCCTCATCAAGATTTAGCACATCATCATCCAGTACATCTTCTTCGCCTTCATAAACCGCACCTGCCGCCGCACGCAGATAATCATCCAATGTGGCGGCCAGGTAGCGGGCATGTTCGTGCGGCAATGCGGTTACAACATTCACCCGCTCACCATTGTGCAGTTCCGCATAGACGCTAGCCCCCAGGCTGGACGGAAACGATTCTTGCGCTTCCTCAAAGGCCACCTGCGCGATAGTTTCGACCTTCAACGTTTTGTCGTTCTTGATCGGGAAGGGGAGCGGCCCACTTGACACGGTGAGGCTGTCTTCATCGGCGGTGATGCGTGTGGTAGTTGTCATGAATACAGCAAACGTATACAGCGCTAGCAGCGCCAGCGCAGCGAAGATCATGACGATTCCATGCGGCGCGCCATCACTGCCCGCGCCCAATGCCATGAGCGAACACACGGTTGTTGTTACCAGGCTGAGTTTCGGACCAGCGCCAGAGGCGCGCACATACGCCAACGTCAATTGGTGATCATCCTGGCGCGCCTGCACACGAGCGGGCGTTTTGAGTTTGCGCGCCTTAGCTTTGCGTGCGACAGTTTCCCGGTTGAACGCGAAAACGTGATCGCACGCGGGACAGACCGCGACCAATTCCTGCACATTGATCTGCCCGGCAAGGATCGGCGCGCCGCAGACAGGGCATTTTAGCTGCATGATGGTAATTCCTTCTGGTGATACTCGGCTCTACCATGGTGTACGCAAAACCAGCCGCGCAAGTTACGCGATTACAGGCTGATCGCCGCCAAACCCAGCGCCAGCAGCAGCCCAATCAACAGCGACAGGAACATACAAAACATCAACATCCACCACAGGGACGCGATAATCGCTTTTTCCAGACTCAGGGAATGTACCGCTTGCATCGCAATGACATGCAAATAGAACGTGTACGCCAGGATACCCAGCACCGCCAACGGCCCGATCCAGGGGACCATTCCCGCGCCGCCCAGAATGATCGAGATAGGCGCGGCATAGGTCGCCACGCTGTACACCTGCTCCTCGAAGTCCCCGTCGCCGCCAAGCATCACCGCAAACAGATATTGGATGAGATTGAAGACGACAAACACGATCAACCCCATGATCGCAGAAAATGGCGCACAACATAACGCCATCATCACGGACACATTGGCCTCAATGATGTCACCCAGGCCGCCAAGTGGTGACATAGATGAAGCAATCGCTTGCAGCACAGTTCCGATTATGGAGGCGGCTAACATCCAGGCGAGGCCGCGCGTCATCGACATGCGCGGATCGGCCAGATGCGCGCGGTAAACGCTCACTTTCGGTTGGGTTACGGCGCGCAGCCAGATGTCGATCCAGTCAAACGACTCGTCCTTGTGTTTGCGCTTGGGCTTATCGGGCATCCCGAAATCATCGTAATCAAAATTGTCGCTCATCGCGTCTCCTCCTGAAAAAGCCTGTATCCTTCTATCGTATCATGCTCAACGACAAAAACAATGTTATGATCAGCACGTTAGTTATTACGACTCTGGAGAAATAATTGATGCGCATTCACGATATTTCCATTCCAATCCACCCGGCAATGATCGTCTGGCCGGGACAACCCGGCGTCGCCACCCGCTACCTGTCGCAGATCAGCGCGGGCGATAGATCGACAGTGACGCACCTGAGTTTGAGCGTCCATACAGGGACCCACATGGACGCGCCGTGTCATTTTGTCGCGGGACAGGAAGGAATCGACCAGCTTGATCTGAAGACGCTGGTCGGCCCGGCGCTCGTGGTGGATGCCACGCACGCCGCCGAACTCTCAGCCGAGGTATTCGACGTGCTGGCGATTCCGGCACATACAGAACGGTTGATCGTGCGCACCACCAATTCGCAGTTATGGGATGATCCGGCGCATGATGCCTTTGCTGAGGCTTACGTGGGCGTGACCCCAAGCGGCGCGCAGTGGTTGGTCGATCATGGCGTGAAACTGATCGGCGTGGACTACCTCTCCGTCGCGCCCTATGATGATCTGGTCGTGCCGCACCAGATTTTGCTCGGCGCAAAAGTGGTCATTGTGGAAGGGCTGAATGTGCAGGCCATCACGCCGGGCGTGTATGAACTGGTGTGTTTGCCGCTCAAGATCGTGGGCAGCGACGGTTCGCCCGTGCGCGCGATTCTGATCGAGCGCGGGGAATAAAGTCGCTTATCCACCATTGACGCCGCCAACCCCCTTAGCTACAATGGGCGTCCATAATACACATAAAATTTAATACCCGCCGTGTTTCCTGGCGGGTTCGTGGTGGTCAGGCAGGCCGCCAAAGATGAGGAGCAAGATTCGATGGCTGATATGTTGGTGTTAGAGGCGGCCAAACGCGATGTGCTTGGCAAGCAGGTACGCCACCTGCGCAAAGAGGGAATTATCCCCGGTGTATTGTACGGGCCAACCATTGAAGCGATTCCGCTGCAAATGAAATGGACCGAACTGCGCCCCCTACTGCGCGCGGCTGGTGGCTCGTCCGTGATCGAAGTAGCCGTGAGTGGCGGCGAAACGTACAACGCATTGGTGCGTGATGTACAGCGTCATCCCCTGCGCGGCGATGTGCTGCATGTTGATTTCTACCGCGTGCGGATGGATGTGGTCATCCGTACCGATGTACCGGTAGTCACGGTAGGCAGCGACCTGGTGATTGCCAAAAAGGGTGGCGTCATCAGTCAGGAAATGACCACCGTGACTGTCGAATGTTTGCCGGGTAATCTGCCATCTCATATCGAAGTGGATATTTCAGGGATGACCGAGATCGGTGAAACAATTCTGGCGGTTGATCTGCCGCAAATTGAAGGCGTAACCTATCTCGTTAATGACGATGATACGATTGTCTCATCCTCCTACCTGGAACGTGCGCCTGAGGCAGAAGAAGAAGAAATCGAAGGCGACTTCGACGGTTCTGCCGAACCGGAATTGGTCCGCGACGAAGACGACGACTTCGACGACGAGGTCTAAGCGCTAACTGGCTTTGCGGCGTTGCGAGTCATGTTTTGCGAGTCATGTTAAAGACAACGTAAAGGCGGGAGTGATCCCGCCTTTTTTTGTTATGCAAAACGTCAAAAAACTACTGTTGGGTTTAGAGCTTCGGTAAATCGAGTTCGAGTTCATCCAACACCCACACCGCAATTTCTGTTACACGCCTGATGCCAATATCGTTGGTCAGAAAGGCATCACAACCACTATCAAGCGCCGCAGCGACATGCAGCGCATCCGGCGTGCGCAAATTATACCGGGCACGCAAATCAGCCGCCGTCTCAGCGATGCGGGTCGTGATCGATAGTAGACGCAAGTCTTGATTATGCACCAGCACCGAACTAAACGCCAGAAATGCGCCGTTTTCGACAGCCGCAATGATCGCATCCATTCGTGCAATATAAGCTGGATTTGTCTCAACATAATAAATCAATGGGGCAGTCTCGATGTAAAGGCGCTGCGTTGTCTTCAGTCCCTCACTGAGTTTCATTGTGGTTGATCCCACTCGTCACGTAATTCGTTTACGTAATCTTGCGCATCAATCCCCCGCCAGATGTCTGCCCCCAGACCGCGTAGAGCCGATAAACGATACCGTTTCGGCAATTCCGACTCGCGTACATCAGTCACAGCAAGCGCATCAACCAGCAGCTTGATCAGTTCTTTTTGTTCCTGTTGGCTCAATGATTTAGCCTGTGTCATGATGTCATGAACGGTCATAGGTGTATGCTCCCCGATTGGACGTGTAACGAACATGCGATGACTCTATTATAGCATTATAGCTTAATCCGGCAGCAGAATCTCCGGCTTCTCTGCGTCGGGATCGCTGCGATCTTCACGCTCCACCGCGCGCGCAAAAATCAAGAAGCCCGTATGCCCGATCATTTGATCCTCCGGGCGAATGCGTTCGGGGATCGTTTTATACGGGCGGCGGATCAATTCTTCGACTTCCAGCAGATACCAGGGACCATCGTACAATTTATCAACCAGCGCCACAACCTGATTCACCGTCGGCACAATAGCCCCGAAAAAGCCCCCACCCCGCAGCGCGGCGCGGGCTTGCGGCAGATAGTCCCAGGGTTCGCGCACATCGAGAAACAGCGCTTCGACATCATTCTCTTTGAAACCGTCCTCAATATCGTGCAGGTGGAACGTCACGCGATCTAGCAAATCCAGGCGGCGCACGTTGAGCAGCGCGCGTTCCATCATTTTTTCGCGGCGTTCATAGCTGTACACATGCCCCTCTTGACCGACCAGCATCGCCAGAAACAGCGTCAACCCGCCGCTCCCCGATCCCGCTTCGATCACGCGCACGCCGGGCCGGATGCCGAGTTTTAGCCCGATATAGCCCAGGTCTTTGGGAAAGATGATCTGACCGTCGCGTTTTAGATGGCTGATGATGTCATCGGTATTGGGCATCAGGACAAACAGCTTGTGGCCCTTGTGCGTGGGGAACTGACCGCCATAGGGAAAACCGATCAGATCGTCAAAGTCGATGTAGCCAAAATGCGTCTCAAAACGCTGGCCTTCCTTGACGGTGCGAATAAACGAGCGGCGATCTTTGCCGATAATCAGCACAATATCGCCCGCTTGGACGGTGGCGTGTTCAGGTAATGGCACGGAAACTCCTATCATTTAGGTAAAATTCACGCATTTTTCGCAATTAATTGTGCGTAAATGTGTAAGATAGTTAAAGGACCATTGTAATCGCGGCGAGCGATTGCGGGCAAGGGTTGACTGTACGGCAGGGCCGGAGGTTGGCGTTTACAACGAAAGCGTTGTATAAATTGAAGGTAAGCAAAATCGCCCTGGGCGGGTAGGCGGTTGCATTACATAGTTTTGATGATACACTAGACGCAAACAGCGATAGCAAGGCTATCTGGCACGAATGGAGTTTCCCGGTTATGAAGCGGATTCTTGTGGTTGATGACGAAATTGGCGCCCTGACCCTCATTGGCATTATGCTCGAACGTGGGGGATTTGAGGTTCTCAAATCAAAAGACGCGGATCAAGCGCTTGAAATGTTGGACCTTGAAACGCCGGATTTGATCATTCTAGATGTGATGATGCCTGGCATGGATGGGATCGAGTTGTGCCGGGTCTTGCGTGAGCGGGCGGATACCATCAATTTGCCGATTCTGATCTTATCGGCGCGCGGTGACGCCAAGAGTGTCATGAGTGGGATGGATGCTGGCGCAAGCGACTATTTGCCCAAGCCGATTTTGCATCATGATCTGGTTTCCAAAGTGCGCCGGATGTTAAATCTGGACGTGGTGACCGAAGAATAAACGGTCATCCCCAGCCATGTTCACAGGCGGTACGTGGTTGCGCGTGCTGGTTCGTTTGGTGGCTATTATAATAACATGAACGTGCCGAACAGAGTCGGGACTCTGCGGGCGCGTTTTTGTTTTTAGCCTCAAATTATGCACTTTTGAATTTTCGGCGGATTCGGGCAATGATGGCGTTTCTATCAGAGACAAGAAGTTATAAGTTCTTAGTTCTAAGTTGTTAGTAAAAC
>JAFGJA010000091.1 GCA_016929355.1 Anaerolineae bacterium
GCCCGCCCCCTCGTAAAGCGACGCCATGACGTAGACCGTCGCTGCGCGGAACATCGCGGGCAAATCCGCATCCGGCACGTAACCGGGCAAAACCACCGCATCCTCAAGCCCTAACTCAGTAATCCGCTCAAAAAAGTCCTCATACAACCAACCTTTCGCGCCGACCACGACCAGCTTTAACCGCCGGTCATAGGTGCGCAGTTGGGCCAGACTCTCGACTAAGCGCGTCAAATTTTTGCGCGGCTCAATCGTGCCCACGCAGAGCAAAAATCGCTCTGGCAGATCGTACTTGGCGCGCACCCGCGCGACTTCGCTGGCCGGGGGCACATGGAAATGCGGCGCGGCGGCTTCATGTACCACCGTAATTTTGTTATCCGGCGTGCCATAATACCGGATCAGATCATTTTTCGTCGCCTGCGAAATAGCAATGATCGCATCGGCCCGTTTGACAAAAAGCGGCATAGCCGCGTTCAAAAACCAGTAATTCAGGCGCTTGTGGTGCTGCGGGAATAATTTGAAGATCAGGTCATGTACGGTCAGAACGGTAGGCACATCACCTACCGGCATGAGTAAATGTTCCGTCGCGTGAAAAACGCGCGCATTAGGCGCTAACCGCTTATATGATACGCCCGTCACCTGTCCTAAATAGGCCATCATGCGCCAGGGTTTATACCCCAAGCGCACCGAATGACGCGGGATCGCGGCCCAGGCGTCGGGCAATTGGGACTGCGCGGTCCGGTTAAAAAACAGGGTTGGCGGTGTATCCAGTTCGCGGATCAGCACATCGGTGAGCGAGCGCGCATAACGCCCCAACCCCGCCCGGTTATTGATCGCCGCCGACACATCAATGTAAATCGTCACCCATCCACCTCAATAGCTATATTTCGCGTGTCAAACCTCACCCCCAGAGCAACTTCAGTTGCCATCCTCTCCACTGGGTGGGAGGGGGTTAGGGGGAGGGGTAAAAAATAGCCCGCTCGCGGTAGCGGATCACGGCCCAGACAAAACGCGGCAAGCGCAGCATCCGCCGCCAGCGCCAGGGCTGCCGGATCAACCGGAACAGCCATTCCAACGCGAGGCGCTGCATCCAACGCGGCGCGCGCGGTACGACACCCGCGACAAAATCGAACGTGCCCCCGACGCCCATCGCCACACTGACCGCCAGCCGCTCCCGGTTCCGCGCGATCCATTCATCCTGCCGGGGCGCACCATACGCCACCAGTAAAATATCTGCGCCGCTCGCGTTCACCCGTTCGATGATCGCATCTTCTTCCTCTGGCGCGGGACTGCCCGCATACGTGCCCACGATCTGCAAACCGGGATTTTGCTCGATCAAACGCGCGGCGGCTTGCTCCGCGATCCCCGGCGCAGCACCCAACAGATACAACGACCAGCCTTCGCGCGCGGCACGCTGCGCAATGAGCGGCACACCATCCGATCCGGTCACGCGCTCCGGCAAGGGGCGTCCCAGATACCGCGCCGCAAACAACAGCCCGACGCCATCCGCCACGCAGAGATCAGCCTCTTGCAGCACGCGCATAAACGCGGGGTTCTGCTGCGCGATCATGACAAATTCCGGGCTGACTGTACAGATTTGGTGGCAAATGTGATGGTCCTGTTGGTGGGTACGATCTCCGGCAGCGATCCAGCCAGCAATCAACTCTAACATACTGGCAAAGGTCGCCGGATCAAGGGGCACGCCCAGCACATGCAGTCGGGTATCAGTTTTGGATAAAGCGAACGGTGTGTTCATGATATTCAACAAAAAAACTATCATAAATAGGTAGTCGCATTGTACCGCGTTGGCCCTCATTTGGGAATGTACGGTTATTTGCCGCTCGCCTCACGCGCGCATACAATGGGGCGCATTGAGCCAAACCAATTTTAAGGATACTAACTTATGCCGCAGATCGAACAATGGGCTATTTTTGAGCAGGCTTTCGCAGGCCCCACCGAGGGCAATCCGTTTGTGGATGTAACGCTAACCGCGCGCTTTAGCTACAAACATCGCGTGGTGGAAACCGATGGGTTTTACGATGGGAACGGAACATATCGTATCCGGTGTATGCCAGACACGCCGGGTGAATGGACCTACATCACGCAGAGTAATGTCACCGCGCTGGACAGTTTGACCGGATCGTTCACTTGCACCGCGCCCGCCGCGACCAATCACGGGCCGGTGGGTGTCCACAAAACATATCACTTCGCCTATGCCGACAGCACGCCGTATATCCAGTTCGGGACAACGTGTTATGTGTGGAATCACCAGGGAGCCGCGCGCGAACAACAAACGCTCGCTACGCTCAAAACCGCGCCATTTAACAAGCTGCGCATGTGTGTGTTTCCGAAGGATTACGTCTATAACCAGCACGAGCCGGAATTTTACCCCTTTGTGGGCGAACCACTCACCGACTGGGATTTCACGCGCTTCGATCCGGCCTATTTTCAGCATCTCGAAAAACTGATCGGTGCGCTGCGTGATCTGAACATCGAAGCGGACATCATCCTGTTTCACCCCTATGATCGCTGGGGGTTCTCGCAGATGGACGCGGCAGCCGATGATCGCTACCTGCGTTATGTCGTGGCACGGCTGGCTCCATTCCGCAATGTATGGTGGTCGATGGCGAATGAATTCGACGTAATGCGCGCCAAAACCGAAGCCGATTGGGATCGCTTTTTCCGCATCGTACAGGAGAGCGATCCCTACCAGCATTTGCGCTCGGTGCATAACTGCTACACCTGGTATGACCACAACAAACCCTGGGTGACTCACGCCAGCGTGCAAGCCTATGATGTTGAACACACCGACCAATGGCGCGAACGGTATCGCAAACCCATCGTGATCGATGAGTGCCGCTATGAGGGCAATGTTCCGAGCATGTGGGGCAACATCACCGCGCAGGATATGACACGCCTGTTCTGGGAAGGCACATTACGCGGCGGCTATGTCGGACACGGCGAAACCTACCTGCATCCTGACGATGTACTGTGGTGGTCACATGGTGGGGAATTGCATGGCGCAAGCCCCGCCCGAATCGCCTTTTTGCGCGAAATCGTGGGCGATTTGCCCCTGGCGGACTATACGCCCATCGCCTCCACTGCGATTATCGAACCCTGGCATGATTACGCCTGCCTGCGCCGCGCGGATGATCACTTTCTTGTCTATTTTGGTCGCCAGCAGCCCGGTCAGGCGCAGTTCAAATTACCAGAGAGCCACGCCTACCGGGTTACGCTGATCGATACCTGGGCCATGACGCACACAACGCTGCCTGACACCTACGCCGGATCGTTTACGCTCGATCTGCCCGGTCAGCCATACATCGCGTGCAGCATCGAAAAAATCTGATTACGGCAGTAAGCGCTCTTTAGGCCGGAAACCGCGCGGCACAAACCGCTCCGCATACGCTACCCCGCACTGTGCGCCATACGACCTGTCGCGGGGTATCATGCGTTCCGCCAGATCAACGCCGTGATTCTCGCGCAGCCATTCGAATTGGCTCGCGTGACAGGCCAGCATCTGACGTTTTTTCTCGTAGACCGCCGAAACATCCACATATTCCGCCGCCGCCGATTCCACCGTGAAATCGACCTCAAAGTAGTAGATCATCGGCACGGCTGCACACGGGGGATGATCGGTTTTGACATGGGGCACGGTACTGATATAACTCGCGCCACAGACCAATTCACTCGTCGCCATGTGATCGGGATGGTAGGCTTCGCGCCAATGCGTGATGATCAGATCGGGGCGCGCCTGCCGGATCATATCCACAAACGCCAAGCGGGTTTCCTTATCGTAGAATAATTCCGCGTCAGGGAAATTCAGCCAGAACACTTCCGCCCCGATTACGGCGGCGGCGGCGCGTGACTCTTTCTCCCGAATTTGCGCCAGTTCATCCGGCGGGATCGTGCGATGGCCCTTATTGCCGTTGGTCGCATACCCCATCATGACGTGATGGCCCATTTCCGCATAGCGCGCCAGCGTGCCGCCGCAGCGAATCTCAATATCGTCAGGATGTGCGCCAACCGCTAAAACTCTCATTTTTTTGTCCATGATTTTTCCTTTTACAAAGATGCGTTTTTACAAATCACGTTATACCTCACCCCCCAACCCCCTCTCCAATTTTGGAGAGGGGGAGTCAGGTGAGCCGTGAAGTTCCCTCTCCACTGGGTGGGGAAGGGATTTAGAAGAGGGGTTAATACGTCAGCACAACTTTAACCGTTTGTTCGGCGTGTTGATCGATCAGTTGGTATGCCTCCGCCGCACGATCATACGGGAACCGGTGGCTGATAATGCCCTCGGTCTTCAGCCGCCCCTGCGCCAGCAGATCGGTGACAGTGGCGTGAATCCGCACGCGATCCCAGGCGGGATAATCGCGGTGCGGGCAGTCCCACACGGCCATACTCGATAGCATCGTCACGCGGTTATGATGCCATTCTTCACCGAGGTGCAGCGCCGTACCGCCCCCCTGATAATAACCGCCCGCCACAACCACGCCCGCCTTACGCACCGCGCGGATCGCCTCGTGCAGCGCGGCATAATGACCCGATACCTCAATCGCCACATCTGCGCCCCGGTGCGGACTGGCGGATTTGATCTCATAACTCACATCGCAAGCCGCCGGATCAAGCGCGCGATCTGCGCCATACGTCACCGCCAGATCGCGCCGCAGGGAGATCGGATCGACCACATCGATCCACGTCGCGCCATTGATCCGCGCCAACTGGACCGCCAGCAGGCCAATCGCGCCCATGCCAAAAATCACGACACGATCCCCGGTTTTGATGCGCGCGTCATGCACCGTTTGCAGCGCCACCCCCGCCAGTGCCAGGAATATCGCATCTTCCGGCTGGATTTCAGGCGGCAGTGGTTCGATCCGGCCTCGATTCGGCCAGTTTTCCGGCACAAAGGTATGTGTTTCGCGGTGCGGCAGGGGCATATGCACCAGATCACCCACCTGGAGGTGATCGATGGCCGCGCCAACTTCGGTCACGCGCCCGACCCATTCATAGCCCAGATACGCGAGATAATCGATCTTATCCTGGCCGGGCAGGAACAAGCGCAGATCGGTATCAAAGTGTTTTTCGTGAAAGGGCGCAGTGCCCCGGTAGAGATTGAGTTCGGTCCCGTGACTGATGCCGCTCAAAACGGCTTGCGCGCGAATCGCATGGGGTTGCAGAGGGTGTTCGTCGTAGGCGATAAACTGTAGATCGCGCGGTCCCATTAATTGCAATGCGTGAGGCATAATCTTTTGCTCCAAAACTTTAATTTACCTGTTGATTACTCATAGAGAAAACAAATAGATTTTGCATGATCATGTCGGAGCGAACCAATTCGAACCTCTGATTCACGTTCACACTGGGCCGACACTGGTCGGCCCCTACATGGGGCGCATTTGCATTGTTTTCTCCATCGTGTTGCAATTATGAATTGCCTCTACCGGGCGGATAGCAATACGCCCCTACGCCAATTCGTGCCAGACCAGACATGCCGCCCCAATCGCGCTGTTATTGACTTGCGAGGCGACAACGCGCAACTTATGGCGGCTCATGGGCAGGGTGCGCTGAACGATCTGCGCTTCGGTCCCCACAATGAAAAAATCGGCAGCAGCCAGACCTAAACCGCCCCCGATCACGATCAACTCAGGGTTAAACAGGCTGACGCAGAAAACCAATGTGCGCAGCAGCCACTCCTGCGCCTCATGGATCACCGCCAGCGCGAGATCATCCTTGGCGCGCGCCGCGCGCAGAATATGCGCCGGGGATATATCATCAATACCCGCCAGCACACTTTGCGGATAAGTGGGCAAATGTTCCTGCACGCCCGCGCGGAAGCCAATGCCCGATACGTACATCTCTGGGCAACCGCGCATCCCGCACGGACACTGCCGCCCGTTGGCGTCTAGCTGCACATGCCCGACTTCCATCGCGTAATCGTTGGCCCCTTGCAACAACTGCCCGCCAACAATGGCACTCCCGCCCAGGCCGGTTCCAATCGTTATAAAGATCACATTCTGGCAGCCCTGCGCCGCGCCAAAATACCACTCACCGAGGACATTTGCATTCGCATCAATGCCCAACCAGATCGGATGATCGGTGTTTAAGCGTTGGTGAATTTCAGCCCGCAGGGGCACATCATCACGCCAGCGTAAATTACTAGACTGCCGGACCACACCCGCCGCCCGATCAATGTGACCGGGAAAGCCGATCCCGATCCCGGTGACTGGCTGCGTCGCAGCATCTAGTAAATGCTGAATCCCCGCCGCGATCTGATCGATCACTGCCTGCGCCCCTGCCGCAACCGGGGTAGGCGCGCGCATCTCCGCGTGAACCTGCCCCGCCCGGTTAATCAGCGCAAACCCGATCTTCGTGCCACCCACATCAACGCCGATGGCTAACTGCTCCGTCATGATTCTGATGATTCCGATCCCCAATCCATCACCGGAATCTGGTAACGCGCCAACCGGGATCGATAGCGTTTGATGATCGCTTTGTTGTGCGCGTCACCTTGTGGCAAATTGGCGCTGATGAAGACCGGCGGATCGATCCCGCGCTCCGAGAGCAACGCCGCCGCCTGCACCGTCATCGACTGCACAATCGACACCCCGACCAGCGTTGAAGTCGCGCCGCTCTTAAAGTTACCGCCCGGCAGATCAAGCCGCGCATCCCCCGGAATACCGTGGGTGTTGATGACAATATCGGCCAACTCGTACAATTTTTTGCCGCTTGAATGGCGCGACGCAACCGCTTGGCTGTGCGCTAAGGCAGTGATGGCGATCACACTGAGGCCCGCCGCTTTGCACAACATCGCCATTTCGACGGGGACGGGGTTAATGCCGGAATTGGAGATCAGGATCATCACGCTCCCGGCGCGCAGTTCGTAGCGGCCCGCGATCACCTGAGCCATCCCTTCGAGGCGTTCGGCGTCACCGTGCGCGACATCCTCCATCGCCAGGAAAGGGACCAAGCCGCCTGCGCGTCCGGCAGCGTCCTGCGCGATCAAGGTCGAATGCCCGCTCCCATAGAGCAAGACATCCTTGTCATCAGCCAACGCATCCGCCACCATCACGGCGGCGGCACGGATCGCGGGGCCAGATTCGCGCTGCACAGTCTGCAAAAGATCAATCGCCAATGAGAAATAGTGATCAATATAATCAGTCATGACTCAAACCGTCCTTTTCGTCTAAACATAAACCATTTTTTCTAAGCATACTATCTAATTGACATTTCTCTAGAGTTATGCTTGAATGTATAGAGTGGGCTAGTCCACTCTATACCACAATTTAATCCTAGCATAGATTTTTGAATTGCGCTTAAAAACGAAATCTGCCAGAATTGTGAGTAGCATTGGACTACACTTAACCGGTAAATTACGTTTAAGCAGGTTTATAGAGGAGCAATATGATGAGAAAGCTGGTTTTACTTGCAATTGTTTTGGTGATGATGATTTCGACGGCTGGCGTGCAAGCGCAAGACGAAAAAGTCGAACTCGTCATGGGCAGCTGGCGCACCGAAGATATTGAGCAGTGGGAAGTCATTCTCAAAGTCTTTGAAGCGCAATACCCCAACATCGACGTGAAATTTGAGCCGACGCTCAATACCGAATATAACTCCCAGATTCAGACCTTGCTGGAAGCTGGCGAAGGTCCCGACCTCGTGACCTGCCGCCCGTTTGACGTGGCCTTGACCTGGTACGAAATCGGCGGTTTGGCGAATCTCATCGACCTGCCCGGCCTGGAAAACTTCAGTGATGTCGCGCTGGGCGCATGGTCAACCGATGACAAAAGCGCCACCTACTGCGTGCCGATGGCCGCTGTGATCCACGGCTTCATCTACAACAAAGACGTATTTGATGACCTGGGCCTGGAAACGCCACGTACCGAAAGCGAATTCTTCGCCGTGTTGGATGCCATTAAAGAATCCGGCATGACCCCGATTGCGATGGGAACCAAGGACAACTGGGCGATCTCAACGATGGGCTTCAACAACCTGTGGCCGAACTTCTGCGACGGTGAAAACACCCGTTTGGCGCTGATCGCGGGCGAAGCCAACATGACCGATCAATGCTTTGTTGATACGTTCGCCTCGATCCAGAAATGGGCCGATTACATGCCGGAAGGCTTCCAGTCAATTGGTTACGCCGATACGCAGCAGTTGTTTCCGTTGGAACTGGCCGCGATCTACCCGGCAGGCTCATGGGAAATCCCGTTGTTCAACAGCCTGGCCGAATTCGAAATGGGCGCGTTCCGTCCGTACCAGCCCGATGACCGCGCGGCGGATGACTGCTGGATTGACGATCATGTCGATATTGCGGTTGGTATGAACGCCAACACCGCCCACCCCGAAGAAGCACGTATCTTCCTCGAATGGCTGACCTCGCAGGAATTTGCCCAGGTGTTCTTCGACAACCAACCGGGCTTCTTCCCGCTCGGCCAGTACGAACTGAATCCGCCCACCGATCCATTGGCGGCAGCTTTCCTGTCATGGCGCAGCGAATGCAGCCCAACCATCCGTCTGTATGATCAATATCTGCGTCGCAACTCGGAACACGATACGACCAGCGTTTACCTCTATGCCAACATGCCGCTCTTGCTGGACGGCCAGTTGACACCGGAAGAAATGGCCGAACTGACGCAGATCGGTATCGACAACCAACCCATTCGGGCTGGCAAATAGCATCTCAGTTTTACTTATGATTAGGTCGCTGGGGGCGTGTTCACCTACGTCCCCAGCGTTTTCTGGACACAACCCATGGTATCAACAAAACGTGCGCAATGGCACCACCTATTAGTTTTTATTGGCCCAGCAGTTGTTATCTACACCTTATTCATGGCCTATCCCCTCGTTGACTCGCTGCGACTGAGTCTATACACGCGCGAGGGGAGCGAAATTCACTATGTTGGGCTGCAAAATTTTGATCGGCTGTTCAACGAATCGATCTATAGTGACCGGCTTTGGGACGCAATTCAACATAACTTCAAGTGGTTTATCCTGTTTATGCTGATCCAGAACCCGGTGGGCTTGCTGCTGGCAACGTTAGTCGTTTCGCCCAAACTCAAGGGCAGAAATTTTTACCGCACCATCATTTATGTGCCCACGACCATGTCGATTGTGATCATCGGCTGGATTTGGACTCTGATGCTGAATCCCCTGTGGGGCATTGTCAACGACGCGCTGAAATCCGGGGGCCTGGGATCGATCA
>JAFGJA010000092.1 GCA_016929355.1 Anaerolineae bacterium
CGGATTAGCTTGTCACATTGCGCCGGGGATTCTACAATTAACGCATGAGGTGGCTCCACCGCGAAAAGGAAGGCTTGATTATGGAAAACGAGATCGTGCTTGATCCCGTTGAGTTTATTACTGTGGGAACCGTTGGTCCTAAAGGGCGTCGTATTTTTTATTTGCAGGGTGGCAAAGGGCCGGAGTTGATCTCGCTCACTATCGAAAAACAGCAAGCTCAAGCGCTTGGCGAAGCCATTGTTGAACTACTCGACTCACTGCATGAAAAATACCCTGACTTGAGCGAAGACACGACTCATATCAGTCGTTGGAATATGGATTTACGCGATCCGATTGACTCGCTGTTTCGTGTAGCGCAGATGGGGCTGGGCTATGACGAGGAGCGAAATATGGTGATGATCGTCGCGCAAGAGTTGGTGATTAGTGATGAATCCCTGCCCGAACCTTCGCCTCAGATCGTGCGCTTTTTTGCGACTTGTGAACAGATGCGCGCCCTTAGCGAACACGCCGCCCGCATTGTGCAACAAGGTCGGGCTGATCCGAAAACAAACGGTTTCATGATCTACTATTGGACCTGATGAGCGACGATAATCATAATCTACCGCCCAACGCTGAAACGCCGCCGGACGATGATCATGATCACGCGCAGGTGGTGAGCATTGAACGGGCTGAATCGCTGCTCAAGACCGGGCAGATCGATTATTTGCACGGGGCGACGTTGTGGGGATCGAATTATTCGGCATTGGTGACGGTCCAGGATGATGAATTGAAAGCCACTGCCGTATATAAACCCCAACGCGGTGAGCGCCCCTTGTGGGATTTCCCCGATGGCACGCTTTGCTACCGGGAAACACTGGCCTATACCGTATCAAAAGTTCTGGATTGCTATTTGGTTCCGCCAACTGTGCTGCGGCAGGGACCACATGGGTTAGGATCGGTCCAATTATTCATCGAACACAATCCCGAAATCAATTACTTCAATCTTGGCGATAGTTTTATGCCACAGTTGCAGCGCTTTGCCGTCTTTGATTATCTGGTGAACAATACGGATCGCAAAGGCGGGCATTTGCTGCTCGATGGGCATAGTAAGCTGTGGGGGATCGATCATGGGCTGACGTTTCACGCGCTGCCTAAACTGCGCACGGTAATCTGGGAATTTGCCGGTGATACGGTGGCCGATGATCTGCTTGAGGCTGTGAACCAAGTAGGCGAGCAGTTGGAAAACCCCGAAACGGAATTGCGCAAACAGGTGAATGAATGGCTGCGCCCGGCAGAGATCACGGCGATGCAGCAGCGCATACGACACCTGCTCGAAACCAAGTGCTATCCTATCCCCGGCCCTGGACCGAATCATCCCTGGCCGCCTGTTTAAGCGAACTGAGCGGCGCGAATAAACTTTACATGGCGCACCAACTGCCCCGCTCCTGACAGCCGATGGCTGTCTACGCATTCGCAGAATGCGTACCGCGCGTTCGCGCGGAGGAGCGGGACACGGTTCCGCATACCGGGCACATCCCCGGTGCAGCAAGAAGTCAGCTTACGGAATCGCAGCCGGCGGAATCGCTGTCGGCTCAGGCGTCGGCGTCGGTGTATCGGTTGGTCTTGGCGTGGGCGTGAGTGTTTCGGTTGGTCTTGGCGTGTTCGTTGGACCAGGAGTGGGCGTATTGGTCGCTTCCGCTTCAATGGTCGCTTGCACGTTATTGTCTATATCCGCCACATGCTGATCAAATGCCTCGCTTTCAAACGGATAGGCGTACTGATTATGCCAGTAGTTTAGCCAGCGATATTCGGCCAACGCTGCCCTTGACTCATCCAACGCTTCGAGAATAACCGCATGGTAGTAATGATCGAGCGCATTTTCCCGAATGGCGAGCGCCCGTTCCAAATCGTCGCGCGCATCATTGAGAACTTGCGTTTGCTCGTCTTCATCGAGGTCTTCCGCGCGAGTATTCTCATAAAGTGCCTGCGCCCGGTAAGCGTAAGCATCGGCGCGCTGCGCATCCGAATCGAGACTCTCGATAAACTCATCGCTGAGGGTGTCGAGCATATCATCATACTGGCAAGGCAGATCGTCATCAAACGTGCAAATTTCCACGTTGATTTTAGCATCCAGCAGCACATAGGCTGCATTTTCCTCGTCCTCAAAGCGCAGTTGTTCGATCCAGTCCAGCGCATCAACATATTCGCCTAATTGGAACGCAATGTCAACCAGGGTTTCCGCGATGGTGATATTTAGCGCACCGTCCTGCGTAACAGCAATCGATTCCAGATCATCCCAGGCATCTTGAAAACGCCCCTGATCGTAGTACAGATAGCCGCGCAATCGCTGCGCTTCATGGACGATTGCTTCGGCGCTGGCTGGCAGCTTATCGGCGGCAATAATCCGCGTCAGGGCTTCTTCGGCCAAGTCAGGATTATTTTCACCCAGACGCGCCTGTGCGAGATAGAGATACCCGGCGGGATCGCCTTCATAATAGAGCAATAACGTTTGTGCACTCAAAACAGCAAGGCCGTAGTATTGCATTTTTTGCTCACCAGGGGGCGCTTGTTCCGCCAACGCGAGATAGGTTTGTGCCTGGAGCCGCAACCCTTCCTGGAGAACAGGTTCAATGACTAATGCCTGTCCGACATATTTCAAAGCGCTGATCGGATTCCCACTGGCTAATTCAACCCGCGTGAATAAAAGCAAAACGTTGGTGTCTTCGGGATAGGTATTTAGGGCGCTTTGCAAAGTTGTCCATGCTGTTTGATATTGACCGCGCGCATATTCAACCCGCGCTTTCGTCAACATCGCCTGGATCAAGCGCGAATCCAACGCGAGCGCCTGATTTGCGTAATCTAAAGCGGTCTGCGATTCGTTATTTTGCAGATACGCAATTTCGCCCAATCCAGCCGTTAACAGCGCCGAATCACGGCAAGAGGCCAATCCACGCGGGGGCGTATAGTTCAACGCTTCATTGAGGAGATCGCTGGCATCGCGGTATGCGCCCTGCGCCGCCATGCTCAACGCTTCAAAATAGACAACCGAGTCGTAACAGTTATCGTCCTTTTCCCGTTCGTTCCGCAGCCGCTCAATCGCGGTATCATAGTCCCCGATCACGTAGTAATCAACCGCTTCGGGAACAACGAAGCGCACAAAGGAGTTAATCGGCGGGTACATTTCGGTAGGACGTTTGACCGAATAGGCATCACTTTGCACGACCAGTCCCTCCGGGATCGTGGTCGGGGGCACGGCCATCTGCGACGGGAACGGCGTTGGGGTTGCGCCACCGGGAGTAGGTGTGTATTCAAGGGTGGGCGTGGCCGATAAAATCTTTGTGTTGACCGCGACGAAGCTATTCCCACCGAGCGAAATATCGAATTGGTTGATTAAGATAAGCGCGCCCACAAGGGCAACCACAATCACCGCCGCCGCCACTGACATGATCACCCGCCGCATTCGCTGCTCGCCGAGTTCGGCATAGCGTCCGCGTTGTTTGTTCACCCACTCAATTTGCAGCCGGTCAACGGGTTCGGGGTTATACCGGCGCAAAAAATTATCTGCCTCTTGTTGCAGATACGCGCTTTTTTGCTCATCCATGATCGGAACCGAGATCCCCTGCGGAACTGCCGGAGTCGCGCTCACACTGCTGCTCGGTGAGCTGCTCGGCGTGCTGCGGGGAAGCGGCGTGATGGTGGCGCTGCTAGTGACGCTGCTGCCCGGTGGCGGCGTTGCGGCATGGGGTGGCGCTGGTGGCGCGTCTGATTGTATCCCCAACGCGCGTAAGCCCTGGATAGCCTTTTCGTTCTGCGGATTAATATCAAGGATGCGTTTCAAGCAAAAAATGCGTTCATTCGTATCTGCTGCCACGCTGGTGAGCCACATCCAGGTGGTTTCGTTTTGGGGATCAAGTCGTGCCGCCTGGCGCAGCACATTGCGCGCAGTCTCCGTCTGTCCGGCACGCGCGGCAGCGATTCCCTGTTGGAGCAACTGTTTGGCTTGTTCTTGACCCATAGCTTTATCCTACCTGTGGTGCGATCACACGATGCGCTCATTGTACAACAACATCGCGCCGCCTCACAATTTCATCTGGCAATTTTGCCGTAATGATGCCTATCCTAACGCACTGTTTACCCGGCTTAAGCCCTGTTATACTGGATAATGTAAACTCTGCTGATGGAAAGGGGGCTGTTATGGCCGAGATGTGGCGTTTGTTTATTGCGATTGAAATACCCGCTCATGTGCTGGATCAGCTTGGCGTACTGCAAGATCACCTCAAGAAGAAGTCGCCCGCGCGGACCGTGCGTTGGGCGCAGCCCGCCGGGATTCATCTCACGCTAAAATTTTTGGGCGATGTGCCGGTCATCAAACGAGATACGTTGCAAAAGGCGCTGACAAAAGCAGTGGCAGATCATGCCCCGTTTACGCTGATTGCTACCGAACTCGGCTGTTTTCCCAATGTGCAACGCCCGCGCGTGATCTGGGTGGGGGTACGGCAGAATCAAGCGGCATTGGTCGCGCTGCGTGAAGCGGTGGAAGACCATATTGCGCCGTTAGGCTATCCGACTGAGCAGCGCACATTCAGCCCACACCTGACATTGGGGCGGGTTCAGCGCGATGCCCAACGTGGGGATATACAACGGCTAGGCGATCTAATCGCTAACACCACTTACGCAGAGCGTCATAGCTGGCCGGTCAACGAAGTGCATTTGATTCGCAGTGAGCTAAAACCTACCGGAGCGGAATATACCATCCTGTTTCGCGCGCTGCTGCAAACCGGTGAGTAAGTTACACTGGCGCGCCGGGATAGTCATGCTATACAATACAAGGTGTTATAATACGATGAGTCAGTTAGGAAAAGGAGTTGAACGCTGGAACCTGTAGAATTGGCTCGATTATTGGTTGATCTGGCATCTGACAAAAAAGGTGAAGACATCGTTTTGCTGGATATGCGTCCTGTGTCGCCGATGACGGATTATTTCGTGATCCTGAGCGGCAACAGTGAACGCCAACTCAAAGCTGTCCTTGATCATATCGAACTGGAAATGAAAGAACAGTACAACGTCCGCCCCTGGCGCGTTGAGGGTGAAGCGTCAAACGGGTGGGTATTGATCGATTACGCTGATGTGGTGGTTCACGCATTTCTACCCGAAAAACGCCGGTATTATGATCTGGAAGGGTTATGGCGTGATGCACCGGTTATGGTGCGAATGCAGTAGCTATCCAGCAGTGAATATAAGGGCAGCACAACCCTACTATAATCAAAAACACGCGAGCCATTCCGATCTTTTTGGCTAAGATCAGTGGTGTCTCGCGTGTCGTGATTAGCTTACTTGATCAGCTAACATGAGTTATTGCGCAAGCTGATAAGGTTTAGTCCTCGAAAATCCAGCGATCCGTGTCGCGGGACCACGCAAACAATTCATCATTAGCGAAGAACAGACTGACTTCCTTTTCGCCATTTTCTACGCTGTCGGAGCCATGTACGAGGTTCCGGCCCACTTCCATCCCGAAATCACCGCGAATAGTCCCGGCGGCGGCTTCGGCGGGGCGAGTCGCGCCGATGGTGTTGCGCGCTACCGTGATCGCGTCGCTGCCCTCCCAGGCCATGACAACGACAGGCGCAGACGTGATGTAATCCAACAGCGCTTCATAGAAGGGTTTGCCTTCATGAATGGCGTAATGGCGGCTGGCGAGTTCCCGGCTCATGTGGATGAATTTCATCCCGATTAGACGCAAACCGCGATTCTCAAAACGGCGGACGATCTCCCCGATCAAGCCGCGCTGCACGGCATCCGGTTTGGCAATGATTAGTGTACGTTCCACAAGTCCTGCTACCTTTCTTATATACAAATGTAGATGCATATGTACATAAGGGGATTTGGATTCCTGATTCGCCCAGGTTTGCCGCCACCTCGAAAGGTTTTGGTCTTACGTCCTGTCCACAGGCGTTTTACGTCTCGTCGTAGCCACTACCGCGACGTAGAGCATTCAGAGGAAGAAGGAGACTTGGTTATCGTCACCTTCCGATACGCTGAATATTTAACACCCGTCACGACTTCGACGGGCAACCG
>JAFGJA010000608.1 GCA_016929355.1 Anaerolineae bacterium
AGCCATAAGTCGAGTCGAGACAGTTGTGTATAGTCACTATGTTTCGACTATAGCTTATTTTTGGTGAAACCGAAACAGGGGCGGCAGCCCTGATGAACATGCTTCAGCGCGTGCCGCCTGATCGGTTACGCAACGGCGAACTTACTTGTTTTTACCCTTATCTTTGTCCTGGTTGTTGCCATTGTTGGTTTTGTCTTTGGTTTGGCCGGGCGCGCTGCCACTATTGCCGGGCGCGCTATCGTCGTCCTTGTTTTGGCCGGGCGCATTGCCACTGTTGCCGGGCGCGCTATCGTCACCATCGGTATCATCGCCCTGGTTTTTGTTTTTGTTGTTCTTCGAAATGATTTGGCCGGGGGCTAAGGCGCTCGGATCGACATCGAATTCTTTGAGGATGTCTCCCCAGCCCATCGTATCCCGCATGGCGAGGATGTCCAGCCAGGAGGCGTCTACGCCATCTTGGGCCGCTAAATTCAGCGCGCGCGCGATTTCGCCCAGGCCATAACCACCGTTGCAATGGGCATCAAGCAATTCATCATACGACACATCAAAACTGTCGGCATAGGTTAACAGCACCGGATGATCGTTGCGCAGACAGCCATTATCGTCATCGTCATCGTCATCGTCATCGTCGCCGACATCATCGTCATCGTCGCCGACATCATCGTCGTCGTCGCCAACGTCATCGTCGTCATCGCCGACATCATCGTCGTCGTCGCCGACATCATCGTCGTCGTCGCCAACGTCATCGTCATCATCGCCAGTATCGTCAACTAACGTGATGTCAACGGCCTGGAATGTGTCATCATTGAGGAACTGTCCGGTGATTTCGACGTAATCGCCCACTTCAAAATCGGATGGTCTGAACGCACCGGCAGGGGCTACGAGGAATCCGTCAACCATAAAGGGATCGATACTGGTTATGGTTCCTTCGATTTCAACAGTGATCGGATCATCATCTTGCGCTTGCACCTGGGTAGTTGGTGTGAAGGCTATTGCACTGGTTGCTAGAATAGAGAGAATGATCCCCCATGCCATTACACGTTTCAACATGCTACATTACTCCTCTTGAGTTATGATCCACCTTATTTGTTTGACCCGGGTTAGCCGTTAAACCGAAGTTCTATAGTGAATGTTACTCGGTACTCTGGTCATAGCGCCTTGATCGGGTTATCGTGAGGGGAAATACTATGTGATATGACGCTTGATGAGTTAAAACATGTGATCGCACAAACAGTAGTTGATAGGCTGCGACAGGTTCAAGCATGGCCGCGCGCTGCTGATCAGCGAAGTTTGCAAGAAATCCTCGATTCGGTTGATCGGAATCGTTGGACTCCACCACCGGGGGCGAGATCGTTGCTTGAACTTTTACGCGAGGACCGTGATTAATGACATTTTATGTGGTTGATATAAGTGTTTTCATTCAGTATGCCATTACAGAAACATATACACCTCATGTCAAAGTTTTGGTTGCGCGGTTGGGAGTGGGGGATCAAATCTGTTTGCCGGAATTTGGCACAGGTTTTGCTGAATGATTTGATCACGCTGCCTGTTTCATTGATGTCGGTCTATATTGCAACGTAGAAATTAATCTTTATTGTTCTTGCTGATTCGCCTGCACCGTCTCGATCAGCCCTTTAATTAATGTCTCTTTTTCCGCATCGGATAACCGCGCTGCTTCGTGCATGAGTTGATACGTACCGGGCGGCATCGTCCCGTTGCGGATTTCGTCCGCAATGCGCTCGCTGAGGGTTTTGGGCGGGAACGCATCATCAGGATCAACGTATTCCGAATTTTCGTGTTTGTTCCACTCGGAAAAATTCAAATCCTCGCGGCCTTCGGTCACATCATACCACGTTAGCCACGATACCGGCGCAATTTGCGCATACCAGGGCCACTGCGTTTCGTTGCTGTGACAGTCGAAGCACGCACTCGCCGCGAGATCGCGCGTCTGTGGCGAATCCCAGATTGGCTCACGTACCAGAGGCGGATTAGTGCGGTTAAGGGGAATGAATTGGATCGCGCCAAAAACGATCAGTGCGATCACGCCGTTGATCGCCAGCGTTTTGATCCACCAGCGCCGCGTCAGGATGGAGTCGGGATGTATGGGCAACGGGATCACCTCAAAGATCATATAGGACACAGATAAACACAGATTGTAAAGTCAAAAGCGGATTCATTACGGAAACAAAAAAATGCCCAAAGTAAGTTTAAGCGAAAAATATCAACCAGAATGTAGGGAAATTGGCGCGATTCGGCAATTCACAACGGGCTTATTTGGGGTTACACTGGACAGCCATTGCCGGGAAGTTATATAGAGAGGCGAACACGTATTATGACACGGCGCGGCGCTTTGTGGGTCACGTATGCGATTTTTGTGACGATTGGTTTTATGGGGGCGGTCTGGGGTCCGGCGCTGGAAAATTTGGCAGATCAGGTGGGCAGCACCAAAAGCGCGATTGGGATGCTGATCACAGCAAACTTTCTTGGTTCATGGATTGCGCAAGCCAGTGTCGGCCCACTGATGGAACGATTGGGACCCCGCCCTCTGTTGTTGGCGGGCATCACGCTGATGACAGTCGGCACGCTTGGAATTTTGATCAGCCCCACCTTGTGGGTGATTTTGGCGGTGGGCGTGGTTTTTGGGATTGGCTTTGGCGCGTTGGATACCGGATCGAATGTGCTGATCGCGGAACTCTACGCCGATCATAATGTGTCGGTGTTGAATTCGCTGCATTTCTTTTTTGGAGTCGGATCGATCATCTCGCCGCTTGTGGCGGGGCAGGCGCTTGATTGGTGGGATTCGGCGATCCCCGCGATTTGGCTAGGGTTTGTTATGCTGCTTTTGCTTTGGCCGGGGGTGGGGCGTTTACCGGCAGTGATTACGCGCCCCGAAGCGCGATCCGAAGTCGCTAACGGGGTGGCGGCTAAATTGGGGAAATTTAGTTACCGGAGCGTGTTGTTGTGGAGTCTGGGGGTACTCCTGATGATCTATGTGTCGGCGGAAATGGGGCTGAGTACCTGGACCACGCAGTATGTCGAGGAATCAACGCGCTTTTCCAATGTGGCCGGGGCGCGCCTGACTTCGGCGTATTGGTTTGCGCTGACAATAGGCCGTTTGGCCGGTATCCTGTGGGGCAGCCGCTTGAGCGGTGATGTTGTGCTGCTGATCAGCCTGATCGGATCGCTGGTCGGGGCGGTGTTGCTGGCGGCGGGATCGGGGCTGATGGGCATGACGGTGATCGGCGCAGTGGTGATCGGCTTTTTCTTTGGCCCGGTCTATCCGACGGTGATCGCGATTGCTACGGCGACGTTCCGTAGTGGTCCCGGCAAGGCGGCGAGTCTGATCGCGTCAATGGCGAGCCTGGGGGGGATGGTTGGTTCCCCGTTGCAAGGCGTTTTGTTGAATGAGGTTAACCCGGTATCGAGCGTGATTTTTGTCGCGGCACAGTGTGGGGGTATGGTGATTTTGTACCTGGTGCTGCGGCGGCAGCGCGAAGCCCGTGATGCGCAGGCCGCCGATCCGGTGCGCGCTCAAAGCGCCTCGTAGGGCAAATTTTCAATTTGCGGGGACCGCGCACGCGGTCCCCACGCGCGCCGCGCGTCCTACGAGGCGCAGACGCGCGGCTACTCCCCGAAATCGACCTCGTGTTCCGCGAAGAAGGCTCCAGCATCCTCCATCCACTGCGGCCACCCGGCCAGCCATGACGCTTGCTGCACGTCACGAATACGATCCGAGATCGGGATATACGGCTTGAGATCGAGAATCGGCGTTCCGTCGTTTGCATCGATCCAGGGCAGGATCACGACGCCATTCGTTTCGTCCACATCGAGCATGAGCATCGTTGTGATCGCCAGCGGATTCGGGCGGCACTCCGAGCGGCACGCGAATACGCCTGCTGTTGTGCCCGGTGCGTAGGGTAGATCGGCTTGCAGAACTGCACGATCTGTATTGTTATCATGCTGATCCGCCCACCAAAACACCATGACATGACTGAATTCGCCCAGCCCTTTGAGCGCCGCCCGGTACGGGGCGAGAATTTCCAACCGGAACATGCCCTCTGATTGGCGCACATGCCCAATCGGGCGGACTTCATACGTAGGTTGATTCTGTGACATAGTGCATTCCTCCTCAGGAATTTAGGGTTTGATATACGATACATACGTCGCGCGGCGTGCTATGCAAACGTATAATAGCGTTATATCGAAAAACTTAATCCCCTAAAAACTGGCGTACAAAGTCATGATGTGGTAAATTACATTAGTCGCGTCGATAAGAGTTTGCTTTACTGCGACGCCGCCGGGGTTGCTGAAAGCTTTGCCAAAGCTGTGCAACCTTTTTGATTCCCCCTCAAAAAATCGGAAAATTTCACCGCAGAGGCGCTGCGAGCAGCGTCACAAAGAACGCAGAGTAAAGGCAAGGTTAAAAGTCAAAGTCTTTGGTTTTCTTATAGTGTTCTTATATGAAATTGAGGTCAATCTTACGCGCTCGTGTTATTCACTAAAGAAGTAGCTATCAGCACTTAGCGACTAGCTGTTAGCATTCGTTATCTGTGACAATTTTTCTGAGCGCTATTAGCGATGCCAGGTTAAGGCCGAATCTGATTTCGTTCTGATTTTTTTTGTGATCTTTGTGTCTTTGTGGTGAGTATGTTTTAAGGAGAATGCGTGCATGTCCGCCCAAGAATATACGTTTCAAGCTGAAATCCAGCAGCTATTAAATATCCTGGTCCATTCGCTCTATACCGAGCAAGAAATTTTCCTCCGCGAACTGATCTCCAACGCCTCTGACGCGCTGAACCGGGTGCAGTTCGAGATGTTGAGCAATGACGACGTGATCGACGCCGACGCCGAACTCGCTATTCGTATCAGCGTGGATAAAGACGCGGGGACGCTCACCATCGCGGATACCGGGATCGGCATGAATCACGATGAGTTGGTGCGCAACCTGGGCACGATTGCGCAGTCCGGTGCAAAAGAATTTCTCAAGCAGTTGCAGGATGCGCAGGCGCAGAATATCCCGGCGAGTGATCTGATCGGGCAGTTCGGCGTGGGGTTCTATTCCGTGTTCATGGTCGCGGATAAAGTGACCGTGACCTCGCGCTCCTTCCGCCCGGACGATCAAGCGTTTGCCTGGACCTCGGATGGCAGCAATACGTTTACCATCGAACCCGCCGAGAAGGATACACGCGGCACGGAAATTACCGTGTTTGTGAATGAGGAGGGCCAAGAATTCCTCGAAACATTCCGCTTGCGTAATATCGTCAAGAAACACTCGGACTTTATCGCATTCCCGATCTACCTGGATGACGAGGTGGCTAACCAACAAACGGCGCTCTGGCGGCAGCCCGCACGGGATGTCGAGAGCGAGGCGTATGGTAGCTTCTATAAGCAGTTGACGCTGGATTACCGCGATCCCCTGCTGCATTTGCATGTCGTGGCCGACGCGCCGATCCAGTTTTACAGCGTGTTATATGTGCCGGGCAGCGCGGATCGGGGTATGTTCAATCTGCGCACAGATCATGGTCTCAAATTGTATGCGCGCAAGGTGCTGATCCAGGAATATAACAAGGACTTTTTGCCGAACTATCTCCGCTTTGTGGATGGTGTAGTTGATTCGGAAGATTTGCCGCTCAATGTGGCGCGGGAGTCGATCCAGACGACGCGCGCGATTCAACGGATTGGCATGTCGCTCAAGGGGAAATTTTTGGGCGAACTGGAACGTTTGGCCGATGAAGAACCGGATAAATATGCTACGTTCTGGCAGGAATTCGGCGTATTCCTCAAGGAAGGGATCGCTACCGAACCGGGTGACGCGGATCGGCTGGCTAAACTGCTGCGTTTCCATTCGACGGTGAGCGATGCGGATCAGCCGACAGTTTCTCTGGCGGATTACGTGGGCCGGATGCGTGATGATCAGGCGCAGATTTACTACATCCTGACGACGGATTTGCAGTCGGTGGTCAACAGTCCACACCTTGATCCATTCCTCGCGCGGGATATTGAGGTGTTGTATCTGACGGAAGCGGTGGACAGCTTCATGCTGATGAATCTCACCGAGTTTGACGGGAAAAAACTGCAAAACGTCGATGATGCCGATCTCGAACTGCCGGATTTGCCGGAAGAAGCTGAGGACGAAACGCCCGCCGAACAGTTGGAAGAAGAACCGTTTGAGGCGGTCAAGGCGCGGTTTGCGGACGTGTTAGGCGAGCGCGTGACCGAAGTGCGCGAATCGAAGGTGCTGCGCGGGCATCCGGTGCGGTTGGCGACGCCGGAAGGCCAACTGGATCGCAATGTGCAGCGCGTTTATAAGATGCTGGATCAGGATTTCGATGTGCCGCGTAAAATTCTGGAACTCAATCGCCGCCATCCGTTGATCCATAATCTCGCGGGTTGGATCGCGGATAAGCCTGATGCGCCGCTTGTGCCGCAGGTGATCGAGCAGTTATTCGAGAGCGCGCTGCTGATGGATGGCATTCATCCCAACCCGGCGGATATGGTCGGGCGGATCGAGTCGCTGATGGAAGCGGCGACGAGAAGGGAATAGCGAAAGTCAAGAGCGATATTCACCACAGAGACATAGAGAACACAGAGGAAAACGAGGTTAAAAGCGAGAGAAAAGCGGAAGGCTTCCGTAGATTTGGGATGAAAGGGCCAAAGCTATAAGCTAAATCCCGGATATGGGGGTGAAAAACGGCTAGTACACGATGGCCTATGTTTAACCAGGGTTTTGTAGGGGTGGACCAATGTGTCCGCCCTGGGCCGACACGCTGGTCGGCCCCTACGAAA
>JAFGJA010000609.1 GCA_016929355.1 Anaerolineae bacterium
ATCAGGATAGCGTGCGAGGGGCGCATCAGGATCAACCTGCGTCACTATGCGGTAAAAATCGGTGAGCGCGGCCTGGGTGAGACTTAGCGTGTGAATCGTCCATATGTCATCATCGTCCGCACAGTGGAGCGTCAGCGATACCTTAGCTTCGTCTGTTTCCGCGCGATGCAGGCTGTACCAGTGTACGGTTTCCTGTGCGATGCTCACCTGGATCGGCGGCTGTAACCGATCCACATCTTTGATGATCAGGTGATTGTCGGCAAATTTGAGATAGCCGCGCTGGATGCGACCTACGGATCGTTTGCCCGATCCACCGCGCTGAACATACTCCACCGGGATCGCGTCGAGCCATGCCCATTGAATCGCATCGCCCGCAAACAACCAATCCGCTTCGCTCATTTGTCGATCCCCTTTTTTTTGCGCCCCGCGTCGATTTCCTCGATCTTATCGTTATACCACCGCATGACATTCCCCCAATGTTCCGGCCCCTGGACCAGATAACCGGCAATCTGCGGTTGACCAATCCAACAACTAAAAAAAATGAGGACCGGAGACATGATACACCCGCCAATCGAACACAACAAAATACCACCGATCCTATGATACAACGGGATCGGTGGGTGTCAGCTTTTTGGGAGCGGAACGTCAGGGATGTCAGGTAAGGTGTTGTATAGCGTGTGCCGGGATTAACGCGCGTGGCGGCTGAAAAAGTCCCAAATTTCCTCGCCCGCGTTAATATCCATATTGATCAGATTCTCAACCGCATCGTCACTATCTTCCGCGACACCGGGCCATTGATGCCCGCCGCCGATCACGCCATACAGGATGATTTCTACATCGTCGGGACAGTCGAAGGAGAGGATCGTCACGGTGGAGTTGGGCGATTCGCCGGTGGGTTCCACTTCCTCAACGTTGAAGTTTTCCAGATCGCAGCCCGCTTTTGTGCCCCAATAGCTGATCGTGCCTTCAATCGGGTAGGTGACGTAGAACTGCTGCCCGTTGGCCTGGGTGGTGTTGCCGCGCCACGTAATGTTATCGTCCGCCGTCCCGTGAATCATCAGCACGGACACGGGCACATCATGATCGCATTGGGTCTCCATGCCCGGATAGCCCGATCCCATCACGTCGGCAAAGGCCGCGTACCGCGCCGGATCAACACAGGCGAGATGGTGGACCATAAAGCCGCCGTTGGAGATGCCGACGACATATACCCGCGCCGGATCGATGTTGAGATCGAGCGCGAGATCATCCAGCACATTCGCCAGAAATTCAACATCATCTGCCCCTTCGCCCGAATCATACGGCGTGCCGCGATAGTAATTCCAGCCGGTATCGTACCAGATTTGCGCATCAGGGTTTACTAATCCGTTGGGATAGACCGCAATGAAGCCGTTTTCCTCCGCGATACGATTCATATCGGTCCATTGCGCCGTGCCGCCGCCGCTCCCAAACCGGCCATGCAGCACCATCGTGACCGGCATCGGTTCCGCCGGATCGTAACTGGAGGGGACGAAAACGGTGTACGTGCGGGCCTGATCCGTGAAGGAGGGTTGTTCCTGCGCCCACGTTGCATCGCCCGCGAACCAGGCCATAACCATTTCTGTCGCATCGATCCCGAACGGATTAAGTGTATAATCCCCGGTGCGCGTCCAGATTTGCCGCCCATCCAATACGCGATATAACGCGAGGCGGGTATCCTCGGCGCAGGTATAGGCGCGGGTGTTCATCACGCCATTGACCGAACGGAGCGAGTCGGGATCGCAGGTGTTGCGTTCCAGCCAGAAAGCAAGCGTATCGTCCAGGCCGATGAGGGTGTATGTCTTGTTGCTGAACAGGGTGGTGAAGGTGCGCGTTTCATCCCAATACATCGGATCGGCTGTGCCGTGTACGATCAGCAGATTGACCGGCGCGGTTGACTCGGCGGGGCACGATTCAAGCTGATAACCCCACAGCAACGGGCCGACCACCGCCACCGACGCGAATAGCTCTGGCGTTTCACACGCCAGCCGGTACGCCATCAGCCCGCCATTGCGATACCCGGTCAGGTAGACGCGATCCGGGTCGATGTTGTGTTCGGCGGCGAGCGTATCGATCAGCGCAGTGATGAAACCGACATCATCGATCTGTTCGTCTTCCGGCAGCGAGGTATCTTCGCCCCAGTTGTAGCCGTGCGCGTCGGGATACACAATCGCATATCCGGCGGCATCGGCGGCGCTGTTCAGATCGGTGAGCAATGCCAACGTCAGCCCGGAGGATGCCTCATCGTGCAGCGCCACAACTAACGGGATCGGATCGCTGGCCGAATCTATCGAATTTGCGTCAGGGGTAGGGGGCAGATGCAGCCGGTAATGGCGTTCCAGACCATCATAAGTTAGTGTGCCGGTGATGTTGGTCATCGGCTCGGATGTTGGATCAAACGCGGGAGCAGCCGCGTGCGCCGGAACGAGTGGGGCGGCGGGTGCATAGGCGATTAGCAGCGTGCAGAGGATTAAGGTGTAATGGGCAAAATGGCGCATATGGTTTATGGTCCTTATGTGATGAAGGCTTTAGAGTGTAGTACGTGTGTCGCGCCGAAATTTGCCCCCAATATACTTTCTGCGCAAAACACGTTAAGATCGAGAGTAATTATTTTATCACGCGAAAGGGTTGGGCATGACACCGGAATTAATGCTGCTGCTGGTCGGCGGTGTGAGCGCTGCGAGTCTGGGCATGTGGTGGATGCGGCGCGGGCAGAATGTCCACGTTAACCAGGTGCGGACCACCTGGGTGCGGGCGGGACAAATTGTGCATTATGGCCCGGTGGGAGCGACGTGTCTGGGCAGCCGCCCGCGCTCAATTTACGGTGGTGGGACGTTCGGTGCGCTGGGTCTGACCGATAAGCGG
>JAFGJA010000610.1 GCA_016929355.1 Anaerolineae bacterium
GCCCGGCGATCATCCCACCAGCCAATGGGCAACGGGCAAACTCTATCGGGACGAATTCACCATCACGATCCCGGCTGATGCGCCGCCCGGCGATTACCAGATCGAGTTAGGCTGGGCGTTTTGGGATGATGGGGCGCGCATTTCACCCACCGTGACGGATGGACGAACCGACGTGGCGCTCTCCGAATGGGAATCGCTGCTGTTGGCGAAAATTATCATTCGCTAATCTCGTATACGGAAAGGGCAAACCCCCATCCCCAACCCTTCCCCCGCAAGCAAGGGAAGGGAGAAAAAAGTCCCGCCCTGCCTGCGGGGAGGGATTTAGGGTGGGGTCAAACCGTTTCTAAGAATCACCGGGAGATCGTACCGATCCTGTATTTGACATTCGCCGAGGATCGCGCCAAACTCTGCCATAGTTGAGCGATAGAATACTCATGCAAGGAGTTAATTTTCATGATCCGAAAATTTATGATCCCCGGCCTCTTGATGTTCGCCCTGATCGCGGCAGGAGGGGCAGCGACGTTTGCGCAAAACAACACGATCCCGGTCCCGCCGGGTCAGATCACCGTCGGCGATGAAGAGGGCCTGTATTTGATGCTGGCCGATGGCACAAAGCAGGACTACATCGTCGAAGACAACGATCCCGAATGTTGGATTCGTGATGGGGCGTGGAGTCCTGATGGGATGCAGATCATGTATACGCTCATCTGCGGCGGTTCATCGGCCACTGATTGGCGTCCGGCTGATGACGTGTTGGCGCAGCGTGATCGCACCGCCGACGTGTATATCTACGATGTGGCGAGCGGCGAAAGCACCGCAATCGCCGTTGCCGATGGCCCGTATCAGGATTACGCGGGCAACTGGAGTCCTGATGGCGAGCAAACCGTAATTTACTCGGACCGGCACGATGGTGATACGTATGACTCCGACGCAACGTTTAATCTGTATCTGGTCGATCTCGCCACCGACGAACTGACGCAAGTGACAACCTTCGATACCAACGCCAGCCGCGTTTCGTTTGATCCCTCCGGTCAATTTCTGCTGTATAACCGCCGCATTGCCGATGAAAACGGCGTGCGCTTTGAAGTGCGCGTCTATAATCTGACCGGACAGACGGAAATCCAGGTCGCTGAGGGATTCACGCCAAACTGGAGTCCTGATGGCGAGTGGATCGTCTACGCGACGGAGGGCAACGAAGCCGACATTTTTGCGATCCCGGCGGCCTGTGTGGTGAACGGCGGCGGATGTAACGCGGCAGCCGATGCGCGCAACCTCACGAATACACCTGATATAGCCGAACGCGAACCCGTCTTCAGCCCGGACCAGACACAGATCGTCTATCTGCGCGACGTGAGCGAACCGCTCGATCCCATTGCCTGGGACGTGTTCCGGCAGGATTTGCGCACGGGCCTATTGCAAAATCTGACCGAAACGCCCACCCTGAGCGAACGCCATCGCGCCTGGGAACCGGTTGTAACCGACTCCTTCACGGCGGTAGCCGACGCCTTGCCCGTCGTAGCGCGCATCCAAACAGGATCGGGCGCGGCCAATCTGCGTGATGAACCCACTACGAACGGCGAAATTGTGGGGCAAGTGCTGGTTGGTCAAGTCGTGATTTTGCAGGGCATGAACGAAGCCGGTGATTGGTACAAGATCACGCTACCGGAAGATGGCGCGGAAGCATGGTTGTTCGGCAGTCTCGCGCAGATTCTCGCGGGGGATGTAGCAACTTTGGGTGTCGTGGAGTAACCTACCTCACCCCCTGGCCCCCTCTCCACGCGCGGAGAGGGGGAGTCCGGTTTCGAAGAAAATCCAGCCAGTCTTCATGTAGACCAAAAATTTAAGCCGCGCGCGACCTCGCCCTCGCTGGCGCGCGACCTCGCCCGCGCGCTCACGATCCGCAATCAGGTTACGCGCCATCCCACTCGTGCCGAGTCCCCTTCGTTTTCACCAACCGCCCCGTGATCACGCGCAGCGCCAGGCGTTTCGGGTTGCCATGTGCGGCGTTATACACTACCGGAACCGCCAGCACAGCGTCACATTTGGGGCACACCAGATTCGGCACATCGGCTTTGACAATGCACGAGTCTTGCAACGCGGCGAGATGCGGCGGCGCGAGGATACGATCCAGATACATACGCAGCAGCCCGCCGGGTCCGTCCTTCTGATAGAGCAGCACAGGTTCCCGGCAGACCGCACACTGAATCGTGAAATAACGAACGCCGCCGCCTTTCCGTGATTTTTTCGCCATGCTATTCCGGCAAACTCGCAAAAAACGCCGTGATCGCCACCATATAGGTATCATACGCCTCGCGGTGGATGCTGTGCCCGGCCCCGGTGATATGCGCGATTTGCGCCATTGGCAGCGACTCGACGGCGGCGGCTACTGCCGGTGTCACAATCCCGCCGCGTTCGACATCGGCGGTGACCAGTAAAAACGGACACTGAATTGTCGGCACAACCTCGCGCCAATTGACTGCCGGTTGGTGAGTCAACTGGAAGGCATCCAGGCTAAAAGCGTGCTTCGATTCGGCCCAGGGACCTAATTCGCTCTCATCCCAATCAGGCGCTTCGGCGGCTTGCTGCGCGATCAATTCATCCAACGGGATCGTTTTGCTCTTGACCAACCAGGCTTGCCAATCGTTCAACCATGCCTCACGGCCTTCATCATCCGGCTGAGGATCATCAAGCCAGGCGGGGTCTTCGAGGACCAACGCGCGGACATGATCCGGGTACGTGGCGGCGAACACCGTCGCCGTGCCCCCGCCCATCGAGTGCCCGAAAACCACCGGGGGCGCGATGTCAAGCGCATCGATCAAGCCCATCACATCTGCCGCGAGATCGGCGTAACTGTAACCGGATGTAGGCTTGTCGGATTTACCGTGCCCGCGCGCATCGGGCAAAATCACGTCGTAATCTTCAGCTAACACGCGCGCCACACGATCCCAGCACAGGCCGTTATCGGTGATGCCATGTAACATAATAATAGGCGGCGCATCCGATTTGCCGCCGCGCAGATAATGCAAGGTAATCCCATTGGATTCAACCGTGTGGGCAGTCCAGATCATGAAAAATCATCCCCTTCTTGAAAAACAAAATAGGACACAGATCAACACAGATAACGCAGATTAAAAATCAACTGCGGAAATATTTATTTCCCGCGCTGCTCAAATTTGCCTAACGCCGCCGCGCCGGTTTGCCCATTCACGATCACGCGCCGCACATCACCATCCGCCTCGATCAGGCGCGCGATCCAGACCGGGCACAGGCCAAAACGGTAGCTCATATAGCGCGTGCTGGCATTGAGGCGCAATCGTCCGGGATCGCTGCGATCCTGATCTGCACCCCACCCCGCACTATACCCGCGCCGGGGTCGCCGCACTTGCAAGGAGGGCATCGCGCGCCGTTCCGCCAACCCTTTGAGGCGGGAGCGCACAGCCAATGACGCGCGATCTACATCCGTTTGGTAGAGTTCCGCCGGATGCACCGCCAGCAAACGCGGATCATAATCCACGCCACCCAGCAAATCATACGGTTCGATCTCCCGAAGCAGCTTCGTCGGGATCGTATCCGAC
>JAFGJA010000093.1 GCA_016929355.1 Anaerolineae bacterium
AGCTTCGCGGGGGTGGGCATGGGCGGCGCTAGATAGGCGCAGATGGAAGCGATTCACGAGCGTATGGCCGCCCGCCGGGGTGATAATATGCCCGCTCACCATGACGCGCTGTGGCGCTGGCGCATCGACTGAAAACGCCTCTAAAAATTGCTGCGATGTTTGCAGGTAAGCCATTTCTGCGATGCCCACTTCGTTCATGGTGAACAGAGCATCCCATAACAAGCGGAATTCCTGGCTCTGCTGCCCGATCATGAAGGCGCGCAGCAAATGTGAATAACGCGGGTCATCCGGTCCTTGAATCGCCAGCAGATATTCGGCATCCTGGGCATACGGTGTGCCGTATAACTGCCCGTACTGCTGGTAGAGCGGCGTGAGATCGTCGGCTTGAGCCAGGATGTTATCGGTTTCGCGCAAGATGGCGGTGTGATCAAAATGATGCAGTTCAGCCGCGCGCGCGATCACTTCCGCTGCTGGTCCCGCATGAGCAAGCATCACACCGGCGGCGGTGCGCGCATAAAACGGCAGATTTGTGAAAAAATCCAGCACCCGTTCCCGGTGATCGCCCAGCGCGTGTTCAAAACGCGGCGTGAACTCGATCTCGCCCTTCATCAACGATACGCCGTAGATGTGCGGCATCTCATGATTGCCCAGCAGCATGATCACGTTGTCCGGGCCGAATTCGGTTTGTAGTGCCATCACCTGCAAGAGCATCGGCAAGCTGCCATCGGTTTCGGGCGGGCCGTAGCCATGAATCAGATCGCCCAGAAAAATGAGGCGCTGCGCTTCTCCGTTTTTATGGAGCGTGCGGAAACGGTTGACATACCGGCTAAATGCATCATGATCGCCGTGCAAGTCAGTGACGATCATGGCGCTGCCATCGGACAAATTCAAAAAACGATCAGACATAAGATTTCCCACATTATCCCATCAGGCTAACAAGCTGACGCAGAAGTATACCACACTACAATAAATCCCAACCCCCATGTTATAATCAAGGCGATAAGTTTTTGATCGCATACATAACTAGATCTTGTACCAAAGGATTCTAAAGCAATGGACTTCATGCTGACTGAAGAACAAATAATGGCCCAGGAAATGGTGCGGAATCTCGCCCGCGAGAAACTGTATCCCACCCTCAAAGAATGGGACCGCAAGCACCAACCGCACCCCGACGTGCTGCCCCTCTTAGCCGAAAATGGCGTACTCGGCATTAACATTCCCGTGCGCTACGGCGGGCAGGGCTTCGATTACATCACGCTGGCGTTGGTCTGCGAAGAACTCGAACGCATTGACGCCAGTTTTCGCGTGGTGATGTCGGTTCATGCCGGGTTGAACAGTCTCGCCTTGCTGCAATGGGGTACAGAAGAACAAAAACAGCGTTTTCTTGTGCCACAGGCAAGGGGTGAAAAAATCGCCGGGTATGGTCTTACCGAAGCCGACGCGGGCAGCGATCCGGTGAATTTGCGCACCACCGCGCGCCGCGAAGGGGATGTCTACATCCTCAACGGCGAAAAAATGTGGATCAGCCTTGCTTCATTAGCCGACAATTTCATCGTCTTCGCCAAGACTGATCCCCAATCTCAGCCGCGCTACAAAGGGATCACGGCATTCATGATCACCAAAGACATGAAGGGTGTCAGCACGCATGATGAAAAAGGCAAACTGGGCGTGCGCGCCGGGTCTACCGGCTCGATTGTGATGGAAAATGTTGAAGTGCCTGTCGAAAACCGGATCGGGGAAGAGGGCGAAGGTTTTTACATTGCCATGAGTTGCCTTGATAACGGGCGCTATACGGTCGGCGCGGGCGCAGTGGGGTGTATCCGCGCGTGCCTGGAAGATAGCGTCAAATACGCTAAAGAACGCCATACCTTCGGCGTACCGATTGCCGATCACCAACTGATCAAGCAGAAAATCGCCTACATGCAGCAGTGGTATGATGCGGCGCGGCTGTTGATCTTCAAAGCAGGGTGGCTCAAGAATCAAGGGAAGCGCAACACGCGCGAAACAGGGGTGGCGAAATGGTATGCCACCGATATGAGTGTCAAAGCAGCGCTCGAAGCGGTTCAACTGTACGGCGCGTATGGGTTCAGCGACGAATACGACGTGGAACGCTATCTGCGCAACGCCAAAGGTGCGGTGATCTACGAAGGATCGAGCGAAATTCAGCAATTGCTCCAGGCGGATTACGCGCTCGGCAATCGCGTGGATAAGCCGTTGCGCTGCGAGCTAGTGCCGTATAACGAAGACGAATGGCAGAGCGAGTAAGCTCACTCTGCGCATTGTGTGATAACCCCCTCCTGACCTCTCCCATGCATGGGGGCGGAAGGCAACCGGACATTGCTTAAGGAGCGGATGTTTGAGAGAATCAGACTCTTTTAGCTACTGCTTGATCCCTGACTCTCCCTCTCCATGCATGGAGAGGGGGCTGGGGGGTGAGGTAAAAAGATTTTTTAGGAGGACCAGACCTTGCACGTTGTTGTATTGACCAAAAATACGCCCGATACCGCCGCCGCCGTGACGGTGGACGCGGACGGGAATCTGAATACGGGTGATGCGCACGTCGTCAATCCCTGGGACGAGTACGCGATCACCGAAGCGATCTTGCTCAAGGGCGATCATGGCGTGAATGTCACGGTTATGACGGTTGGGACCACCGAACACGAAGAAGCGCTCAAGCACGGGTTAGCGATTGGTTGCGATCAGGCGATTCGCATTTGGGATGACGCGCTGGCCGATCATGACAGTGTGGTCTATGCCAAAGCGGTGGCGGCGGCAATTACCAAATTGGGCGATGTAGACCTGGTGATCTTCGGCAAAGAATTCTCGGATTCTGGCGCGGATCAGCATATTTTCCAGGTCGCGCGCAAACTGGGTTATAACCTGCTCGGCTTCGTCGCCAAGATCGACGCGATTGATTTTGGCGCAAAAACGATCCGGGTGCAGCGTTTGACCGAACAGGGCACGCAAATTGTCACCAGCGCGCTTCCCGCCGTGATCAGCGTCATGAAAGACATCAACGAGCCGAAATACCCAACCTTCATCGGGATTCGCAAAGCAGCGAAAGCGGCGATCCCGGTCTGGGATGCGGGCGAATTAGGGCTTGATGATGACGATCTCGCGCCGAAAACGGAGCGCGTCGAGTATCGTGCATTGGCTCAACGCGAGGGTTCCGCCGTGATCATCGAAGGCGCGGACGCTGCCGCAAAAGCTGCCGCGTTGGTGGATAAACTGCTTGAGGAGAAAGTGCTATGAGCGCGTTAGTCTGGATTGAACAATACAACGGACAGGCGCTCTCATCTTCGTGGGAAGCGCTCGGTAAGGCGAAACAGTTATTCCCCGATGGCCCGGTCACGGCGGTGGTATTTGGCGAAGCTATCGACGATGTGGTCGCCGCCGCATTCCACTACGGCGCGGATCGCGTGGTCAAAGCGGACGATCCTACGCTGGCCGCGTATCGCTGCGAACCGTATGTGGCGCTGCTGGTGAACGTGGTCGAAGCACTGGAACCGGAAGTCGTCCTCGCCAGCGCGACCACTGCCGGACGTGAACTCTTTGCCGGGGCTGCGCTCGATCTGGATGCTGGTTTGCTCGCGGACGTGACCGAACTCAAGTTGGATGATGGCTGGCTGGAAGCGGTGCGCCCGGTGTTAGGCGGCAAAGTGATGAGCGTCGAAACCGTGATCGGGGATGGCGCGCAGTTTGCGACTTTGCGCGCGCGGGCGTTCCAGGCGCTTGCGCCGGATACCAGCCGGAGCGGGGACGTGATCGAAGTCACCCCGGTGTTGACCGAAGCTGCCATCGCCACCAAGATCGAGAGCGTGGCGGATACCTCCGGCCAGATCAGCCTGACGGATGCGAATATTGTGGTGGCTGGCGGACGTGGTGTTGGCGGCGAAAACGGGTTTGATCCCGTGCGCGAACTGGCGGACGTGCTCGGCGCAGCCGTTGGCGCGAGTCGTGCGGCGGTGGATGCGGGTTGGATTGTGTATGAGCATCAGGTCGGGCAGACGGGGAAAGTTGTCGCGCCGGACCTGTATATTGCGGCGGGGATTTCCGGCGCGATCCAGCACCAAGCCGGGATACGCGCGGCGAAGGTGATCGTAGCGATCAACACGGATGCTGACGCGCCGATCTTCAAGCTGGCGACGTATGGCATTGTGGGCGATCTGTTCGAGGTGCTGCCCGCGCTGACGGATGCGTTTAAGCGGAAACTCGGTTGATAACCTCACCCCCTAACCCCTCTCCAGGCGTGGAGAGGGGGAATTGATCAACACACTAG
>JAFGJA010000611.1 GCA_016929355.1 Anaerolineae bacterium
GACCAGCGTGTCGGCCCGAAAAAAACGGGAGCACACATTGGTGCTCCCCTACACGATCATCTGATGTTGTTTTCGTTTCTCCATAAGATAGAGGAAGTCAAGTTCCTGAATGCACGTTAACTTTTAAATCTGGTAACGACTTGGCCGTTTACCCCTCCCCTATAATCCTGTGTGCGCTGCGCGGTGGAGAGGGACCGAGGGGTGAGGCCGGGCACATTCTGTTGGGTTAGCACGGGGATGCGGACGATGGAGGATGGATTCGAAGCGGTTGATACGGTACTGATCGTAGATCAAGATGTGAACGTGCGCGCGACGCTGCGCGAACTGGCGCTCAAGGCGCAAAACTTCCGCGTGATCGAAGCGCAGGATGGCCCGGCGGCGCTTGGTGTCTTTTTGCGCGCCCAACCCAATCTGGTGATTCTGGCGCTCGAATTACCCGGCCTCAGTGGGCGGGATTTGCTGGTCGCGCTCAAATCGCAAGGCTATCGCGGCCCGTTGATCGTGCTCGCGGAAAAAGACAGCGCCCATACCCCGATTGAGGCGCTGCGCCTGGGGGCAATGGACTTCATCATCAAACCGTTCCGAGAAGCCGAGGTGCTGGCTGCTATTGAACGGTGCATGAGCAGTATCCGGCTGCGCCGCCAACGCGCTGCGCTGGTCAAACAGCTTGAAACCGCGAATCAGGAACTCGAAACGCGCCTCAAACAACTGGCCGCGCTGTACGAAGTGGGCGAAGTCGCCACCGCATTAGAAGGCGTGGACGCGCTCGCCCGCCATGTGCTCGAAAACGCCGTGGCCCTGACCGAAGCGGATTATGCTATGCTGCTGCTCCGCGATGAAACATCCGGCGAATTAGTCTTGAGCGCCGGGCAAAATTTGCCGATCTCGATTGCGGACCGGCAGGGCGAACACGCCGCCGACGAATTAGCCGATCTGGTGATGACCACGCGCGAAACATTGGTTGCGGATACGGATACGCTGCGCCGGTTCAGCACCGAAAAAGGCTTGTACGCCGCCATTTATGCGCCGTTGGTGGTGCAAACCGCCGCCCTCGGTGTATTGGTCGTGGGCAATCACCAGTGCCGCGTCAATTTTACCGACTCCCATGAGCAGTTGATTCGCGGGCTAGCCAATTACCTGTCGATGGCGGTAGTGAGTATGCGTCTATCAAAGTTATTGGAAAAACGCTCGAACGCGATGAAAGCGGCTTATCATGAACTGCGCGAGCGTGATGCCCAGCGTACCCAACAATTACGGGCGATTCTGGCGAGTTTGCAACGCCCCCTGGTCGTTATTGAGGTAGAATTGATCCGTTTATCGCGCCAGTTAGCGAGCGGTCAGAATCCGCGTGAAACCAGCCAGGGGTTGATCGCCTTGAGTAAGCAGGTGCGGCAGATGATCACCCATGTCACCTCATTAGAGCAGCATTCCGATCACGTCTTAAGTACACCGCCCGCCAACCCGCCTCAGTCTATGCCAGTGATAACAACGGAAGAGTAGCTAACGTGACCGGAGAACGTATCCTTTTAATTGAAGACTCAGATGAATTGAGACCCTTCCTGGCCGGTACGATTTTGACCGGCGCAGGTTTTGACGTGATGACCGCCGCCAACGGCGTCGAAGGCTTGGCCCTGGCGCGTGATTTGCAGCCCGATTTGATCATCGCCGACCAGCAAATGCCCGGCATGAGTGGGCTGGCGGTATTAGAAGCGCTGGCCGAACAGCAAGCGCCGCCCCCGTTCATCCTGATTACGGCGGAGGGATCGGAAGCGCTCGCCGTTAGCGCGCTGCGAGCGGGCGTCAATGATTACCTGATTAAACCGTTCGATCCCGCTGAACTGGTCGAAGCGATCAAACGCACGCTGGCCCGCTATTGGACCCGCCAGATCGCGGAAACCGTGCCTGTCCAGCTTTACGAAGCGAATGTGCAGCTTGAAGGGCGCTTGCGCGAACTGGATACGCTGGTCGAGATCGGCAAGCGGGTGACGAGCGCGCTCGATTTGCGGCAGGTGCTGAACCGCGTCGTTGAAGCGGCGGTGAGTCTCGCCAAAGCCGAAGAGGGCACGCTGCTGCTGATCGATCCCCCTACCGGCGAACTGTACCTGTATGCCTCCGCCGGGCACGAAGGGGCCACCCGCGATCAGTTGCGGTTACAGGTGTCAGATAGTCTGGCCGGACAGGTGATCAAAAATAAAAAAGCGCTGGTGATCACCGGGGAACAGTTGCAGAAAATCAAGACGCACTACTATTTCCGCAGCCTGATCTATGTCCCGTTGATCGTCAAGGAACAGGCGATTGGCGTGCTCGGCGTGACGAATCGGGACACGGGCGGCGATTTTGCGCAGCACACGCTGCAACTGATCCGGGTCCTGGGTGATTTTGCGTCGATTGCGATTGACAATGCGCGCCTTTTTGCCCAAAGCGAACAGGAGCGGGATACCTTAAACGCCATCCTGCACAACACCGAAGACGTGATCATCGTGACGGATGAATACAACTGTGTGTTGTTCTGCAATCCGGCAGCGCGCGAAATGTTCCATGTGCAGGGCAATTCGTTTCACGGAAAACCTCTGGGGGAAGTCGTGCTGCACGAGGATGTGCAGGAATTGTTCAAACGCGAAGCGCGAACCGGGCGCAGCCGCCGCAGCGAAATTACGGTGGATGACGGCTCCATTGTGTTGAACGCCCAACTGACGATCATCGAGGGTGTGGGGCGGGTCGCCGTGATGCAGGATATTACCTCGCTCAAAGAAATGGACCGCATCAAGAGCGAGTTTGTGACGACAGTTTCGCACGATCTCCGCTCCCCGCTCACGGCGATTCTGGGTTATGTGGAACTGCTGCGCCGCACCGGGCCGCTTAACGAGAGTCAGCAGCAGTTTGCCGAACGCATCACCGGCAGCGTAAGCTCTATTTCGAAACTGATCGAAGAACTGCTCGAACTGGGCAAGATCGAGGCGGGTTTTGATGAGGATCGGGAAGTGGTGGTGCTGGCCCCGCTCATCTATCAGGTGGCGGAAAGTCTGAGCGTCGTGGCCGAGAAAAAACAACAGCGCATCGAAATGGAAGTGCCCGGCGATGGTTTGCCCCCGGTATTAGGTCATCCGCTCCGGCTGCGTCAGGTGATCGCCAATCTGGTCGAAAATGCGATCAAATACACGCCGGACGAGGGTTGGATCCGTATCTCGTTGGAGAACAACAAGGGGCTGCTGCTGCTGCGGATCGCTGATAGTGGCATCGGTATTCCCAAGAAAGACCAACCGTATATTTTCGATAAATTCTACCGGACCGATGAGGCTGTCGATAAATTCCCTGGCACGGGGTTGGGGCTGTCTATCGTCAAAAGTGTCGTCGAGGCGCACGGCGGACGCATCTGGGTTAACAGTCAGGTCGGCGTCGGAACCACCTTTAGCGTGATGCTGCCGGCATACAATCCCGAAGTGGCCCCGCGCGATTAAACAAACAAGTCGTTTAGGGTAGGAGGGAATACCTATTGAGGAGAGACAAACTATGAGCATCAAACAGCAAATACTGGACCTATTGGATTTTGCGCAACGTGAAGAACAAGCATTGATCGACAGCTTGACCGAAGAAGAACGCACCCTTGCCGGATCGCTTGAACACTGGTCCGCTAAAGATATGCTCACCCATCTCTACGCCTGGAAGGTGCGTTTCATCAAAAACCTTGAGCAGTTGCGCTCCGGCAGCATCCCCTTACCGGTGAATGACATCGACCAGGAAAACGCCGCGATCTACCAGACGCATCAC
>JAFGJA010000094.1 GCA_016929355.1 Anaerolineae bacterium
GCCCGCCCCCGCATGGATCGCAAGATAGGCGTCTTCGGCATCGTATTCGCCGCTCAGTTTGGCGCGGAATGTCAAGCGCTCAACGGTTTGGGTCAGTTCATTCGCTTCGGCTTCGAGGTCCGCCCGGAGTTCGTCATCATCTAATTCCGCCAGTTCAAGCGCGTCATTGATACGCTGCTGCGTTTCGGTCCAGATCGCCACATTGGATTTCAGGCGTGAAAGCTGGCGCATGGCCCGTTTAGCGTTATCTTGATCATTCCAGAAACCGGGCGCGGCGGCCTGTTCTTCGAGGGTTGTGATTTCACCAGCCTGAGTTGTTATGTCAAAGACGCTCCATGAGGTTTTCGACAGTTTCACGCATATCATTTAAACGACTCATTAGCGATTCCATAGTGTTGGTTTACTCCTCATGCGCGGTTATTCCGCGCCATTATCCTCGAACAGACTATCCACAAACGCGGCGGGATTGAAAAACACGAGATCGTACATTTGCTCACCAATGCCGATATAATGCACCGGCAAACCAAGCTCCTGCTGGATCGCAAACAACATCCCGCCTTTAGCGGTGCTGTCGAGTTTGGTCACAACAACGCCTGTAATGTCAATGGCTTCCTGAAATTTCTTCGCCTGATTGAGCGCGTTTTGTCCCGTTGTACCATCCAAGACCAGCAGCGTTTCATGCGGCGCATCGGGGATCGCTTTGCGCAGCACGTCGCGGATTTTTGTGAGTTCCGCCATCAGGTTAAAGTTGCTGTGCAATCGTCCTGCCGTATCCACGATCAACACTTCTGCGCCGCGCGCTTTGGCCGCGTTGATCGCGTCATAGACAACAGCCGCCGGATCACTGTTGGGCAAGCCCGCAATCACAGGCACTTCGGCACGCTGCCCCCACAACTTAAGCTGATCAATCGCCGCCGCGCGGAACGTATCACCCGCCGCGAGGATCACTTTACGGTTATTGAGGCGCATCCGGTACGCCATTTTGCCGATAGACGTTGTTTTGCCGGAACCATTCACCCCCGCCACCAACACCACCGACAACTCGCGCCCGCTCAGATTAAGCGGCGTCGGTTCCATCAGCAGGCCGCGCAATTCGTCCTTGAGCGCTTCGACCAGTTGATCCTGGCGCTTGATGCGCTCGCGGGTGACGCGGGCTTGCATGGTGTCGATGAGTTGCATCGTCGTGGTGACACCCACATCTGCTTGCACCAGCAGCGCCTCAACATCTTCCCAACTATCCTCGTCAATTTCGGAGGCGCTGAACGCCTGCGCAATGCGCCCAAAAAAGGATTGGCGCGTTTTCTTGAGTCCATCTCGTAATGATGCCACGCTTGATTGTCCTTTATAGTCACCGCAGAGACACCGAGAACGCCAAGAAAATCCGGGTAAAACCAAGAGAAAAACCGGAAAAATACCCGGCGTTTGGTCTGCGGTAGTTGCTATTCGATTTCGCAAATTGAGAGTATAGTGTTTCGGCATGGGGGATGCAAGAGCGAATTTGCGTGACAATCGATCACGAGGGGATCAGGTAACTAATCATTTCGATCAGGCGGCAGTTCGGTCATACCGGTTGTTCGTGCAGCAGCGCACACTTCCCCCCAACTCACAAAATAGTCATCGTAATATTGGATCGGATACCGCCCATGTGCGATCATGTCATCGCGTGTGGGCAACCGTCCAATCTGTTCAGCCACACGCTTGACTTCAAGCTGCAATGTTTTTTTAGATACTGCGTAAGATTGCTTCTTCATGCGACGGATCGGGCTGTTCTTGGCCTTTGGAACATCATCATTTTTTCGGAATGGATCTAATCCAGCCACGATGTCATCATGACGCCTCTGCGCAATTGCATGGTAACGCTGTTCAAGTTCAATTCCAATATAACGGCGGTCCAATTGGTGCGCAGCTAAGGTTGTCGTGCCAGAACCGTTGAAGCAATCCAATACAACCTCACCGGGTGCTGTAAACAGTGAAATCAGCCGGTATAACAATTGCGGCGGAAGCTGCGTCGGGTGGTCAACCCGGCGACTGTTGTGTTTGAGTCGATGAATATCCCACCATAAATCGGTCAATGGACCTCTATCATCAACCTGCGCTACACGCCTTTTTCTGACACAGGAAGAACGTAAGCAAAAATTCTCCGCTAGCGGACTCAGGCTTTCAAAATATGCTGGCGAAGAGTCTATAACCATTCCTGGATTCACATCCCCACGCGCAAGCAAACCGGGCAATGGTCTGGAGGGGCCGTTACTAAAGCACAATATGGCATAATGGGCTGGCATCAACTGCCGAACCGGGTAAGACAGGGCATCCCAGGCGATCCAGTTTTGAAAGGAAAGAATAATATCAAGATGGAGAAAGTGCCGAATAGCCCACAACGGGATGTTCAACACACAGAGAGTCCGACCCGGCTTGAGAATACGGGCCAATTCAGTTAGCCATGTATCACACCACTCGAAATACTGCTTGATTTCCAAATCGTCTGTGTAGCCGCTATAGGTTTTGCCCAAATTATAAGGCGGATCAACAAACACAAAATCGGCAACGTCATCCGGCAAATGAGCCAATTCATGGAGGCAGTCTCCATTGATCAGGCAATTCGTTTTGAAGCCCTTATCATCCGAGCCAACATTACCCATTTCAGATTGATATGGCGTTGGTTTGGGCTTGATAGTCTCGACCACAGGCAAGTTTCGACAATCTAACACCCGCAGTTCTGAATATCCTGGTAAGCCAAAAAAGTCAGCTAACCGAGTCATGATCGACGCAATGTCGCCCTGCAAATCGACCGCCACATCACGCCAGACATCTGACATCAGCGTGCCAAGATGATGATAGGTATGTTTTTTGCCGCCATAATCTTTTGTGGTTTTGCCACACGCCGGGCAATACGTGTATTGGATACGTGTTTTGGTGTGTCGCAACGACTCGACATAGCGCGTATGAATTAGCATTCCCCAATGATGCATCGGAAGCCGTGTAGAATCGGGCGTCGATAAGATCGTGGCCCGCTTCACGGCAATCCAGGTCTGGTAACGGGCATGCTCTCGCAATGTAATATGGGCCGCCGCTAAATCGACAGGGTCGCCCAAGACAACCAGGGTTGCATTACTCCCCATCCAGCGCGCTGCTTCGCGGAGAACGGGGAGCAAATCAGGTGATAAACGAGATCGGTCCGGCAGAACAAACACGGCCACATCAGTGAATTCTCTAGTCAATTTGAGGATGTGTTCCAAACTCTCGACAATGTGCCTGGTGACAGTCAGAGCACTACTGTTCTCGGACAAGTGAACCATAAACCATTCATCCCTCAAAAAATGACCGCAAGAAATCGCACAAGACATCGAGTTCGGCAGGGGTAAATGCGACGGTGCAATGGCTGTATTCACAGATTGTGCTGACCGCTTGCCTGCGCTCAAAATTACCGGCACCATCAACGACATACGCAATTCGATGACCGGCATCGTCAATTTGTTTATACACGGCCATAGCTTCAGAAGCCGTTTGAAAACCTCACCCCCCAACCTCCTTTCCAAAAACGGAGAGGGGGACGTTAATTCTCCTCATCTAAGTATGGAAAAAGAGGAAATCGAGACAAGCCAACAAAATCACATCCAATCAAGTTCCGTAGCA
>JAFGJA010000612.1 GCA_016929355.1 Anaerolineae bacterium
ACGTTCCCTGCTGGATGCGATCACCCCACCCCGCCGCCCGAATCCCGCCGCGTGGTTGATCCTGCTGATCCCGTTTTTGCTGGCGGGATGGCTCGGTTACAATCTACCCGGAGATGGGGATAGCTCGGTCCAAAGTGATATACTCTTTGGCGCGCTGATTGGCTTCGCCTTGCTGTGGCCGCCCGCCGTGTCCATGTTAAGCGGGCTGCGCGCGTATTTACAAATGGCACGACGACTGTAGAAAATGCACTGTTATGATACAATAAAATTGCGTAATCCGAACTTGCGTTCTGGATTAGATATGGAATCTATGATGGTCAAATTACAAGATAGCAAAGGAAAATCCGGCGAGAGTTTCGAGCGCATTTTTGGCAATCAGCGTATGGGCGCTCTATTCAGCAAACTCCAGTCGGCTGTGATTCGCAGTGGCTTTGAACTTGAAAAAATGATTGAAGAAGCTGTACCTGATTCGCTCATTACAACTCTAGATGAATTAGAGGAAATATCTGAAGATATTCGGCATAAACCACCGATACAAATTGTGGTAAAACCCGCTCGCCCTGATCCTGATAATACCAGGAAATCTATCGAAGCCGATTTGCTTGTTGTTGATAACCGTGAGCGCCTCTTTAAGTTAGTTGAAATCAAAGATGGTTACGTCTTCGACACGAAGAAAGCTGATGGAGAACTAGCCAGCCTCAAAAATATCACATCCTGGTTAGCACAAGAATTCGCATACCGCGCGCAATATTTCCTATGCGCATTTAATCAGGACGACAAAGAAATCATTGTTGCCGGTACTAAAAAACGCTTTTCCATCGATCATGTGTTAACAGGCCACGAATTATGTGACATGATCGGCATAGACTACGATGCGTTGTGCGAAAGGCGAGAACACAATCAATCTGCCAATCGCAGATATTTTCTAAGTGAGTTGTTAGCAATACCCGAAATCCGCAGCGAAATCATCGAACTACTTGATACGCTGAATGCATGAGAGAAAGTTACCATGTCTGAAAATCCATATCTGAACCAAATCCTGCTGGGTAACACCCTAGAAGTTATGCCCAAAATACCCGAAAAAAGCGTCGATCTGGTCTTCGCTGATCCGCCTTACAATTTGCAATTAAGACAAGACCTTTGGCGACCCAATATGACACTGGTAGACGGTGTTGATAATGAATGGGATCAGTTTGAGGGCTTCAAAGCATATGATGAATTCACCCGCAACTGGTTAAAAGCGGTACGCCGCATTATGAATGAGACGGCTACGATCTGGATTTCAGGCACGTACCACAACATTTTCCGCGTCGGGACCATCCTGCAAGACCTCGGCTTCTGGATACTCAACACCGTGACATGGTACAAGCCTAACGCCATGCCCAATTTTCGCGGTACGCGCCTCAAAAACGATGTTGAATTCGTGATCTGGGCGAAAAAGTCCGAAAAAAGTCGCTATACGTTCAATCACCACGATATGAAACAATTCAACGATGGGAAACAATTAGGTAGCTGGTGGGAAATTCCTGTCTGTGGGGGCGTAGAACGATTGAAGGATGATAAAGGAAAAAAACTGCATCCGACACAGAAACCAGAAGAACTCCTAAAACGTATCATTTTAGCGAGTAGCAATGTCGGCGATGTGGTCCTTGATCCGTTTGTGGGCACAGGGACAACACCCGCCGTCGCCAAACACATGCACCGCCACTGGATCGGGATTGACAGTGAAGCAACGTATATTGAGGCCGCGCGCGCGCGCGTTGAGGCGGTGCAGCCGCTTGTTCTCTCTCATCCATTGTTGAAAACGTCATCCCAACATAAACCAGTACGTGTTCCGTTCCAAGATTTACTCAAACGACATTATCTACGTGCTGGTCAAACATTGCAACTTCATGGCACAGAATATACTGCCCAAATACTACACAATGGAAACCTACAAACCAATGGTTTTACCGGTTCAATCCATAAGCTAGGCGCGCAGTTGAAAAATGTGCCCTCCTGTAATGGCTGGAAACAGTGGTACTACGAAGACGAAACAACCGGCGAAACTTACCCTATCGATCATCTACGCCAACAAATCCGGCAAATCTTAGAGAAAGAGAATAAACAGTAGAGACATGGACGAGAAACGCACCCAAGAACATCTACACGACGCAGATCGCGTATTGAACGACATCCGCGAGCATCTTGAATTCAACCAGGAAATGGGCGATGTGTATGAACTCAAAGCGCTGCAACTGCTGCTCGAAGTGACCAAATCGATGCATGTGCAGCGTGACATTCGCGCCTTGATGACATTGGTCCTCGACAGCGCGCTCTCGTTTGCCGAGGCGGATCGCGCCTTTTTGCTGATGACGCAGCCTGACGGATCGCTGCGGTTCAAGATGGGCCGCACCTATGACGGGCACTATCTGACCGAAGAAAACTGCGTCATCTCCACCAGTGTGACCGATGCGGCCTTAGAAGCCCGCGAGCCGATTATCCTGGCTGATGCGCAGCACGATAACAAATTCAGCGCGAGGCAAAGCATCATCGATCTGAATTTGCGCACGATCATGACTGCGCCCCTGCGCTGTGACGAGAATGTATTGGGCTTAATCTACGTAGACAGCAAGCGCCCGATGGCCCGCTACAGCAAACATCACCTGAATGTGCTGTCTTCATTGGCCGATCAGTCGGCGGTAGCGCTGCACAACGCGCGTAAATTCGAAACACATACGGGGTGAACCTCACCCCCCAACCCC
>JAFGJA010000613.1 GCA_016929355.1 Anaerolineae bacterium
ACATCCTCGAACTGAATCCGTTGCCGGGGCTGAATCCCGATCTGAGCGATCTGATCTTCGAGGTGCGCGCGTTGGGCTGGACGTATGAGCAGTTGATCAATGCGATTGCGGACGCCGCGATTGCGCGGCATGGGATCAAATACGAGGTGACAATATAAACCTGTAGGGGCGAGGCGATGCCTCGCCCAGGGCGACCCGCCGGGTCGCCCCTACATGCCTGATCGAAACACAAAAACGGGAGTCCGCGCACAGACTCCCGTTTTTTGTATGTTGATAGAACTAGAGGCGACGGTGGGAATCGAACCCACGGTGAAGGTTTTGCAGACCTCTGCCTTACCACTTGGCTACGTCGCCACTACATTTACTACGTGCAGAAGTATACACAAACGGGCGGCGCTTGGCAAGGCTGGGTTAAGGGTTTTTAGCAACAAAAGACCAGGGAGCTACTCACCCCCTGGCCGTTGGTGTCGCTATTCAATTGTCGCCAGTGACCTGCGCTTTGGGAGCGCACCCAGCCGCGCTAAACAAAAAAGTTAGCGCTAACTTAAATAGTCGCGCAAATTATGCGCAAGGCGCGGATGGCGCAAACGCCGCAGTGCTTCTTTTTCCAATTGGCGAATACGCTCGCGGCTGAGGCCGAACTTGTTGGCGATCTCTTCGAGCGTGTGCGGTTCGCCACCGCCCAACCCGAAGCGCAGCCGCAAAATATGACTCTGGCGCGGCGTGAGTTCGCTCAGCACTTCCTCAATCGTCTCTTGCAACAAATGTTGCGTGGCCGCTTCAACCGGACTGGGCGAGTCTTGATCCTCGATGAAATCCCCGAATTCGCTGTCGCCATCATCCCCCACCGGGCGCTCCAGGGCAATTGCGTGCTGGCTGGCGTCCATCATGCCGCGCACACTTTCGGCGGGCAGTTCCATTTCCTGGGCGATTTCTTCGGGAGTGGGACGGTGTCCCAGGGTTTGTTCGAGGACTTGCGCAGTACGATACATCTGGCGGATGCGCTCGGTCATGTGGAGCGGGATGCGAATCGTGCGGGTTTTCTGCGCCAGCGCGCGTGTGATCGCCTGCCGAATCCACCAGGTCGCATACGTGCTGAAACGGTTGCCGCGTTTGTAGTCGTATTTGTCTACCGCGCGCATCAGGCCAACGTTGCCTTCCTGAATCAGATCAGGAAACGGCAAGCCCTGCCCCATATAACGCTTGGCAATGCTAACCACCAAACGTGTATTCGCCCGGCCCAGATGTTCGCGTGCCGCCTGCCCATCCCGGATCAGCGTTTGCAGCCATTCGACTTCCTCGAACGGCACTGTTTCCGCTTCGAGTTTGGCCGTTGCCTCGCGCCCCAATTCGATCCGCTTCGCCAGCTCGATTTCTTCCTGAGCGGTCAAAAGCGGTTCCTGGGCCATCTGGCGGAAGTACAGGCCCACCGGGTCATCGGCGGACACCGCATTGATGTCACCGACGCCGGGGTCTTGCCCTTCCTCCTCGGACTGGAACTCTGTTTCACGCTGTTCGAGATCAGAAGCCGGTTCGTCTTCTTCGCTTTGGCGCAGTTCGATACCGAGTTCGTCCAACTCGTCCAGCACAGCTTCAATCGCGTTCACATCGTCGCTGTCTTCGTCCAATAACTCTAGCACATCTTCGAACGTTACGTAGCCGCGTTGATCGGCGCGTGTCATTAATTCTTGAATCACGTGAATATCGCTGCCTCCTGGGGGTGCTGCTGATAGGAACCATCATCCATTCCAGGCCAAAATCCACAGGATCGTATCAGCCTGATAGTTAGAAGCACGCTCCAAAATTATAGCATGATTTAAATCGTGGGGGAAGTCTTTAAACGGAACTTGTGATTGTACCCAGTCGATTGGAGAAACGCCAAAATTCGCCTGTCGAAATGACATAGATCGAGCGGCAGTTTTTGCAAGATAGCGATAGCTTCGTTACCATCGCCGACAGTAACTATGGCGTGACCTTCCATCCGCAACGCGATTTCGGCGAATTCCCGAAAACTGTTTTCATCGTCTACGATCATTAACCGATAGGCCCTTTACACTCAAACCAGCGCAGTAATTAGCCAGTCGTGTACTTCTATTAAACCTCAAATTGTGCGTGTCGTGTGAAACTTTTGGTGCATCATTGCATTCATTGCCTAAGCCTCAGTTGTAATTTTAGGCAATTTGCACAAGTCAGTTCGTATGAATCTTATAAAACATGCCCGAAGACATCTGCTGATGAGCTTCTTACAATCATAAACGATCTGTAAAAATTGACTGACAGGCAATTATCTCTCTGGGGGAGAAGGCCAATGACCGCCGTAGCAACTTCTACCGACATTCGAACTTTGCTCAAATTAGCATTACCCATTGGCAGCCGCTTGATTACTGGCTATCCGGCAACACCGGTCAATCGCGTCTCGCACCTGCGCACGCGCCCGCCCATTTTCGGTGGCATTGATGGTCACGAACTGGTTCTGGTTTCGACCAACAGCCTGAGCAATTATGATCATTCGCTCTCGCTGGAAACCGTTGTGGAAAAACTGACGCAGACGCAGGCCAGCGCCTTAGGCGTGCAAGGCACACTGACACCGCGCACGCAGCAAATCGCCAAAGATTGCAATTTCCCACTTATCGCCTTGCCGGATCGCGTCGTGCTGCCCCAGATTGAACGGGCTGTGCAGCGCCTCCTCTCAGATCGTGATTCCCAGATCGAACACCGGATCACTGAACTGCAACAGATGCTCCAGCGCCATGCCGCCGGACGGCGCGGCCTCTCCACTATTTTGAACGTCTTAGCCCGCACGTTGGATCGCCCGGTGGTCATGTATGACCGGAACGGGCAAATTATCAGCCGGGGCGTGCCTGCGCTGCGTGGTCAGGATTGGGATGCCCACCAATCATTAGCCGGTGGCGCTGAATTCATTCGCCGCTTTGATCTGGAAGATCGCGCCTTTTATGAGGACGATTGGCAAATCATCCAAAGCCCCGCCGGGATCACCGCGCCGTTGATCCATGAAGGACGCTTGGTGGGTTATGTCTCCGCGTTGAGCGCGGGGGATGCGCCCGATGACTTTGATCTGATGGCATTGGAATACAGCACTAGCACTCTCACCCGCGAAGTTGCGCGCCAACAAACCATCGAACTCGGCAGCGAACCCATGCGTACCCGCACCGATTGGATCACCGATTGGCTAACGAATCCGGGCGCGGACGATACGCTGTTGGCCCTACGCGCGGCTAAAGACAATTTCCAGGCGGGTGTCTGGTATGCGGTGGTCCTGTTCCAATGGGAGCCGGGATCAGAGCGCTCACAGGGCATCTTCTCGGCAGATCGCATGGTGAAATTGATCCAGGCCGAACTGCGCCAGCGCCGGATTCAAGCGCCGGTGGGTCAATACACGGATCGCGCGGTGGTCTTTTTCCCGTTGGATGAACCGCAGCAAACGCAGCGCCTCAAACAAATGGTGGATATGCTGCGCGATATGCTGCTGAAAGGCATCCCCGATGGCGGCGTCACGGCGGGCGTTGGGCGTCCGGCAATGGGCCTGACCACGCTGCGGGATTCGTTCCAGGAAGCCGAACGCGCGCTTTCCCTGCCCAACCCACTGCACGACGAAACCCCGGTGGCGTTCTTTGGTGATCTAAGCCTGTACGAACTGCTGCGCGGCGTCAGCGATCCCAACACCTTGGCGGACTTCTGCGAACATTGGCTTTCCTCGCTGATCCGCTACGACGAGCAGCATCACACCGATTTGCTGCCGACTCTAGCTGCCTATTTCGAGAATAACGGCAACATGGCCCGCACCGCGCATCTGCTCAATATTCACCGTAATACGCTGGTGTATCGCCTGGGCCGCATCACGGAAATCCTGCAACTGGACATGGACGATTCCAATGTGCGCCTGAATTTGCACCTGGCGCTCAAAATCAACCGCTTGCTGACGACGTTCTAACGCAGATTTTTCCTTACAAGAATCCAAAGAAGCGACT
>JAFGJA010000614.1 GCA_016929355.1 Anaerolineae bacterium
CACGCTGGTCGGCCCCTACAGAAAACCATGTGCCGACTTCCGCCATCGTGTACTAGCTCAAAAAGTTCATGCCGAAGAATAAGCGTAGCCAGATTTCCAGGTCTTCAAGATCAACGGCTTTGCCGGTTGAGTATAGATAGGCCCGCATGTTGTCGGAAAAGCCCTCACCCGCAATGACGACAATACCGGGAATAGGCCATGCTTCAATATCTTTGACTGTCGCCGGGATTTTTTCTTCAGCAGAGCCACTTCCGCCCTGAAATTTGCACTCAATACCCAGTGTTTGCCGGGTTTCGGGATGCTGTACTATAAGATCAATTCGTCGTTCTGCGCCCCAAATGCGTTTACCAACTTTGACTTGGCGGTAAATGGTTAATCCGAGTGAGTAAGCAATTTGGGCTACCGCATCTTCTGAATCCCGGCCACTGAATACGGCTTGGCTACGTCCTGGCATGTTAACTCCTCTTAAAAGAATCCATTCAGTTGATTTTACAGTTGTCGTTTCTATAGCACAATTCTATCCCGTTCGCTAAACTCGCTATACTCTCGCTGCGGTGAAAAAACAAAAAACGGACAAAACCCTTATGAACCCTCCCGATTCCCTGACTGGCTCCGTCGAGCGCATCACCTACTACAGCCCCGAAACGAATTACTGCGTGATGCGCCTCAAGCCCGAACAACTCCCGCTCGCGCACGACACGCTCGTGACCGTCGTCGGCAACATGCCCGAACTGCAACCCGGCGAAACCGTTCGCTTGCAGGGCACATGGACCAACCATCCCAAGCATGGACGGCAGTTCAAAGCCGAGATCGTGACGCAGGTCCGGCCCGCCACCGCCGAAGCCATTGAGCGCTATTTGGGGAGCGGGTTAATAAAAGGTATTGGCAATGTCACGGCCAAGCGGATCGTGGATTTCTTCGGCGAGGAAACGCTCGATATTCTGGACCGGATGCCCAAGCGCGTGCTGGAAGTGCCGGGCGTCGGCAAACATCGCGCCAGGCTGATCGGGGAAGCGTGGCAGGAGCAGCAGCATATCAAGGAAGTGATGCTGTTTTTGCAGGGCCATCACATCCCCACCGGGCTGGCGGTGAAAATCTACAAAACGTATGGCAACGAGTCGATCCCCATTGTCAGCCGCGATCCCTATCGCCTCTCGGCGGACATTTTCGGGATCGGGTTCCGCACCGCCGACCAGATCGCGCAAGACCTCGGTTTGCCGGAAGACGCGCCGAGTCGCATTGGAGCCGGGATCGCGCACGCGCTCAACGAAGCGACCAGCGAAGGTCACGTTTTCATGCCGCGTGATGCGCTGGTCGAAGCCGCCGCGCAAATGCTCGAAGTCCCGCCGGAGATCGTGGAAGGCAACCTGATCCGGCTGGCGATGCAGGGCGAGATTATGATGGAGCATGTGCCGATCCCGGATGGCCTGGAACAGGTCGAAGGTGCATATCTGCCGCCGATGTATTTCAGCGAACGCGGATCGGCGGAGCGCTTGCGCACGATGGCGAACGTCAAAGCCAGCCGCCTCGATGAATTGCAGCGCGCGAATTGGGCGCAGTTATTAGCGTCGGCGGCCTCCGGCGGCGGCGTAACCTTGAGCCAGCAGCAGCAAGAAGCGGTGCAGTCCGCGCTAACGCACAAGATCAGCGTATTAACGGGCGGACCGGGTACGGGGAAAACGACGACTCTCCGCGCCGTGATCGAAGTGCTGGATCGCACCGGACACCAATTCATGCTCGCTTCACCCACCGGACGCGCCGCCAAACGACTCAGCGAGGCTACCGGGCATCCCGCCCGCACGATTCACCGCATGTTGGGTTTCCAACCTTCCGAGCGTGGGTTCCATCATAACGAGGAAAATCCGCTCGATACGGATATGGTCGTGATCGATGAAGCGTCGATGATCGATCTGATCCTGTTTTACAACCTGCTCAAAGCCATCCGGCCCGATACGCATTTGCTGCTGGTGGGCGATATTGACCAGCTACCAAGCGTTGGCGCGGGTAATGTCCTCAACGATGTGATTCGCAGTGGGATCGGCCCCGTGACGCGGTTAGCGGTCATCTTCCGGCAGGCGGAAACGAGTCACATCATCAGCAACGCGCACCGCATCAATCGCGGCGAATCGCCGGATACGTCCAACGAGAGCGACGATTTCTTCGTCTTTGTGGAAGAAGACCCCGAAAAAGCCGCCGATCTGCTGGTGGATGTGGTGAAAAATCGCGTGCCGCAGAAATTCGGCTTTGATCCGGTGAACGATATTCAGGTCCTCGCGCCGATGTATCGCGGGTCGATTGGCGTTTCCAAGCTGAACGAGGTGTTGCAGGAGCAGTTGAACGGCAACGCCTCCGGGCGCACGGCGGAGCGCAGGCTATCAGGGACGTTGTTTCGCGTAGGTGACAAGGTGATCCAGACGCGCAACAATTACGAAAAAGACGTGTTCAACGGCGACATAGGCCGCGTTTACGGCTTCGATATGACCAACCAGATCATGATCGTGGATATGGAGGGACGGCACATCAAATATGATTGGTCCGAGGCGGACGAACTGACCCACGCCTACTGCATCACGGTACATCGCTCGCAGGGCAGCGAGTACCCGTGCGTGGTGATGCCGGTGGTCACGCAGCATTACATGATGTTGCAGCGTAATTTACTCTATACGGGTGTGACGCGCGCGAAACAACTGGTCGTGCTGGTCGGCACGCGGCGCGCGATTGCGATTGCCGTGCGGAACGATCAGGTCGCGCAGCGGTGGAGCGCGTTGGATTGGCGTGTGCGGCAGATGGGATGATTATAGGGGAAACTAAAACATGAAACGCCGCTATTTTTTCGTGTGGTTGGTGATTTTCCTGCTCAGTATGAATCATGCATCATTATTCGCCCAATCCGATTTGACTATTACCCTTGAAACGGTATTGGGACGCGGATTCACTAATCCTGATGATCTGGCAGAAGATCACCCTGATTACATCTCGCAAATCAATGATCTCGATTGGCATCCCAATGGTACGCAGATCGCAACTGCGCATGGTGATCCGTGGGTAGAAAATGATTTCCGCATTCGCATCTGGAACGTCCCAAACGGAACAGTTACAAC
>JAFGJA010000615.1 GCA_016929355.1 Anaerolineae bacterium
GAGACGTTTTATATCCACCGGAAACAGTCGGGGCAATGCGATTGCCAGTTCCGACTGACTGCTGATTCCGAGGGATACCAAGTCGCCGATCCCATCATTAACCGGGATGCGTTCCGCGTAATAGCTGATACCGGGCAAATAGTCCGCATCGTGGATGGTATCGTGAGCCAACTGCTGTGGTGGATCGAGCGTACTGCCAGGCCAACTAAACGCACTGATTGGCAAAATATACAGCCCCTGCCGGATCAAAAGACACGACTGAATGTACAGATCGTCATCACCGGTGATCAGTATGAAAAACTGCGGTGGGGCTACATTCCGCGCGCGATGGAGGATCACTGGTTCTATTTTATGGAAGATGATTGCTTGTATTTGCACCGCAGTTGGACAGGCTTCTGTATTTTTCAGGTCACGTTTGCCCCGGCTGACGATGGATACAAAGCTGTTGAGATTTGGGCTAATCGTGATCCCGATCAGTACCAGGGCGATGCTGACTATGATCGGGACTGGCTAACCGGCTTCTTGCAGCGTATTGCCAATTCATAAACCGCTCAAAACAATCTTTAATCTGCGTTTATCCGCATGAATCTGCGTCCTATTTCTGAATTACTCCTCCAACACCGCCACGAAAAACTCCACGATCCGCTTGTTATATGTTTCGCCCGCAATCTCCATCATATCATCGTGTCCGGCTCCCACGATCAGCCACGACTCTACTACATCAGGACACTTTGCTGCTGCCGCGAACATCGTTTCTTGCGATCCCGGTGGCGCGACAGTATCGTGATCGCCAAACATAAGCAGCGTCTTCTCTGCTCTTATGTTACAGAGATCGTTCACCGGGCGCACGTCATCTACATCGACGCCTTCGCGCCACGCGATCCACGCCGCGATCACATCGCGGATTACGCCGGGCACATGGAATCCGTCCGTGATGACCGCTTTCAGCGTGGGGAAGGGGGCAGCAAGGACCACCGCCCGCAGGCGATCATCTTCGGCGGCGACCTGCGTCAGTGTCGCTGCGCCGAGTGAATGACCGATGGCCCCGATCCGGTTGGCGTCAATGCCCGGTTGGGCGATCACAAATGCAAGCGCGGCCCGCAGATCGCGCCGTTCGTGATCGCCGAGTGTCACCGTCGCTGTATCACTCTCCCCCTGCCCGCGCAGATCAAACAGCAGCGCGCCGAATCCCTGTTCGACCAGCAGCGCCGCTTCGGGTAACAGGTAAGTGCGGTTGCTGCTGTAGCCATGCACGAGAATGATCACGGCTTCGTTTTGCGAGGGGATATACCAGCCCCGCAGTGTGACCCCATCGCCCGTCGTAAATTCGACCTCCTGATAATCGTTGATGCCGTAATCGTGTGGCGTTTCAGCAATGGCGATCCGCGCCGGATGCAGTGGTCGGCTGGCCGCATTGATCAGCAGCACCGTGATCACACTCATCAGCGCGCACAGCCCTAGCAGGATCATAATGCCTGCGGCTCGCGCCAGATTGCGCCAGTAATGGGGATTACGGGGAGTTGTCATGGTTTTTATCTGCGTTTATCCGCGTGAATCTGCGTCCTGATTTAATTTTCCCCATAAAACCTCGGTCTTAATTTCAACCCGAATATGCCCCTCCTGCTGATAGCGCTCGAACCATGTTTTCAGGTCGGCGGCCAGCGCGTGATGCTCCGGCGAATCGGGAATCGGAGCGAATGACGCGGAGAGCAATCCCCCGGTGATACAGTCCAGCGTTTCCAACCGCGTATTATCGAATTCGCGCGCGGTATAACCCCCGCCAAAAAACGCGACCAGATTGGGTTCCGGCGCTGGCGGGTAGGGGAGCGTATGTTTGCGCACGATGCCCCCATACGCGCGGTTGGCATCGTTGGTATTACGCAGCCACCGGTTTCTGACCAACACAATCCAGCCATCCGGTTTTTTCAGAATGCGCCGGAATTCGGTTTTGGTCGGCTCAGGATCGAACCAATCAAATGCTTGCCCGGCGGTGATCATATCCATGCTGCTAGCGGGGAGGGTGGTGGCTTCGGCGGTCCCGGTGAGGCTGGTAAAGGTTTTGTTGGCGATGAACTCAGCCAGCAATGCTTCGGCGGTGGTCCGCATATCCGTGTTCGGCTCAATGCCAAAGACATGATTGCCGTTGCGCAGCAAGATTTCCGCGAGATTGCCCGTCCCTGATCCTACATCCGCGATCACCATGTCCGGCGTGAGGCCACATGCTGTTTGCAGCGTGGCTAAGGTTTCGCTGGCGTACTTCGGGCGATACTTGGCGTAATAGTCGGCGCGTTTTGAAAAGCGATCAAGCGGATCAATCGACATCAGTAGACTCCTAAATCTTTAACCCGATAGGATGTCCCCATCATATATCGCGCGGATTTCCGCCAGCAAGTCGGATCGGCATCGCTTGGGCCACATGCCGTGCGCCGCGCGACTGGGAGCACACATCGGTGCTCCCCTACATATACACCTGGATTAACGAATCCGCTTGACTTCTTTCTTCGCATTGGCATCCAGATAATGCAGCCACGCGCGCGCCGTAAGATCGCCCTGATCGGGATGCGGCACGGTTTGCGCGTCATCGATCTTGGCTGCTACGATCTCGCGCGCCAGCTTGATCGTATCCTTACGCGCGGCCCACCACTGCGCCGTCAGCATATCCCAATCGAGATGGGCGAGCGGGCGGTGATCGGCGGCTGTATCCTCGGCCAAATCTTCGCCCAAAAAGACCTTGAGCCGCGCTTGGCCCCACCGTTCCACGCCAATGATCCGGCTGAGTTGTGTTTTGTTCGCGTCACTATCGCGCGCCGTGCGCATGTGTTTCGCCAACGGATTCGCGTTCTCCTGCAATTGATCCGCGAGTTGATCGAGCGTCATATCATTGGGGGATGAATCTCCGAATAGGCTTTTGAGTTTGTTCAACATAGGTACACGTCCTTATTGATGGTGTTATCGTGGCTATTTTGCTATCCCTCTCAGAAAGTCCAAACTCGGACTCCCCCTCTCCACAGGGTGGGGAGGGGTTGGGGGGAGGGGTTACAATTTCCCCCTGATTATATCGCATATTCATGGTATCATAAGCGCGTTATGTCGTTGCCGCACCCGGCGCACTATTCATAAATAGGAGCAAACTCACATGCCTACCATTGATGAACAGGTCGAAGTCTTGATGGCGGGAACCGAATACGGTGATCCCCAGACCAAAGAGAATATGACCAAAGAACTGCGCGAACGTCTGATCCAGGCCGAAAAGGAAGGGCGTCCGCTCCGGGTGTATTGTGGTTACGATCCGCGCAAACCCGATCTGCATCTCGGCCATACGATCACGATGCGCAAACTCAAGCAATTTCAGGATTTCGGGCACGAGGTCACATTTTTGATCGGCACGTTCACCAGCCTGATCGGTGATCCGTCGGATGTGGACAAGGCGCGCGAACAACTTACGCCGGAACAGGTAGACGATCACGCGCAGACCTATCAGGATCAGGCGTTCAAAATCCTTGATCCTGAGAAAACCATCGTGCGCCGCAATGACGAGTGGCTCGCGCCGTTGGATTTCCGCGATATTATCCGCCTGGCGCAAAATTTCACCGTGCAGCAGTTTTTGGTCCGTGAGAATTTCGCCAAACGGTTGGACGAAGGCGCACCGATCTACCTGCACGAGATGTTTTACTCGCTGATGCAAGCCTACGACGCCTGTGCCATGAAGACCGATGTTCAGGTCGGCGGACAGGATCAACTGTTCAATATCCTGGTCGCGGGGCGTAAACTGCAAACCGGTCTCGGTCAGCCGCCGCTCATTGCGATCATTATGGGCGAGAGTCTGCCGGGGACGGATGGCGAAGTCAAGATGAGCAAGAGCATGGGCAACCATATCCCGCTCATGACCACCGCCGAGGATATGTACGGCAAAGTGATGAGCGTGCCGGACGCAGCCATGCCGATCTACCACAAGCTGCTGTTTGGCTACACGGCGCGCCAGCTCGATGACTTGGCGGCGCAGTTGGAAGCCGATCCGATGGGCGTCAAGAAAGCGCTGGCTTACCGCGTCACTGCCGAATTTTATGGCGAAGCGGGCGCACAGGCGGGCGAAAAACATTTCGCCACCGTGATCCAGGGGCAGGGTTTGCCCGACGACATGCCCGAATACGCGATCAGCGCGGCGATGCA
>JAFGJA010000095.1 GCA_016929355.1 Anaerolineae bacterium
CGCCGCCGAAACAGAGGCTGACGCGGAAGACGTAGAGGCCAACGACGAAGCCGATACCGAGGACACTGAAGCGGACGAGACCGAAGCAGGTGCGGAAGACACCGAAGCGGACACCGCCGAAACAGAGGCTGACGCGGAAGACGTAGAGGCCAACGACGAAGCCGATACCGAGGACACCGAAGCGGCTGACACCGAGACTGACACCGACGCGGGAGCCGCAGCCGATACCGCAACTGAAACTGCCGCCACTCAGACATGGACGGAAGTTGGCCCCGGCCAGATGTATTACACGGCGAATATAAACGTGGTGGTGGTACATGGTCCAGTCAAAAAAGATGAGATTGTAGCGAGTCTGGCACTGGCAGCCACCGACGACGTGCCATCAACCCTGGAAGAATTGTTCGACGCCATGAAAGCTGATCTCGAAGCGCGCTACGAAGCCGCCCTGGGCGAAACAATCGCGCCGGAAGCGTTCACCGGCCCCACCAGTGTCATGTATGGCGGCGTGCCCATGATCGAGTTGGATGTCACATTCGAAGCCAGCGTTGATGCCAGCACCGGGCAAGAAATCCCCATGCAGATGTCCCGCCAGTTTTTGATCGACCTGGGCGAAGACAATTTATACTTTGTGCAGTTGATCGCGCAGGGCGAAGTCGATGCAACAACGCAAGCCGATTTCGAAGCGTGGCTGGACGAAAATGCGCCGGTATTTGCGGCAACGGAACCGGCTGATGCTGCCAGCGAAACGGACGAATAATTTCTCGCGTGAGTCATCCCAGATTTTTAGGGAAACGCGGTGCAATGATCGGCCTCACTCCCTAACATCCCCGCGTATGCCGTGCATACGACCTCCCGCCAAGCCGGAGAAGGGGACTTGACAACGCATGTGTCTCCCCCTCGCCATTGAATGGAGAGGGGGCCGGGGGGGGGTGAGGTAAAACGCAGAGATTCAGGAGTTAAGGGTAAAGATTAACGGACGCTGATTGAATTCATGCCGGACGCGCAATTTCGTGTTATTATTCAGCATATGATAAAACCGAAACATGGATGAAACCGAACCCAAACCACTCTACTGGGAAGCCAGCTATGAGATCGTGTTGGCGTTGATCGAACATCACCCGAATGCTGATCTGGATACGCTGGGTTTGCAGCAACTGCTAGACATGATAGTCACCTTGCCGGGGTTTGCCGACGATCCGATCCTGGCGCATGATGGGCTGTTAACTGCAATTTTGCGGGAATGGTACGAGGAGATCGATTTTTTATTATGACCAATGATAATTTCTTGAAAGAACTACACAATCCCGATATGCCCGTGCCAGAGGGCATGGAATCAACGGTTGCTGTGACCGGGTTCAATGAACTGCTTAGCTCCATTTATAATTGGGGCCGCAGCAACTCGATCTGGCCGATGGCGTTTGGTTTGGCCTGCTGCGCGATTGAAATGATCGCCACCGCTTCCAGCCGTTTTGATCAGGCGCGCTTTGGCATGGAAGTGCTGCGCGCCACCCCGCGTCAAGCCGACCTGATGCTGGTGAGCGGCACGGTCACCAAGAAAATGGTCGTGCCGATTGTGCGCCTCTATAACCAGATGGCCGAGCCGAAATACGTGCTGGCGATGGGCGCGTGTGCCATCGGTGGGGGACCGTTCAAAGAAGGCTATAACGTAGTGAGCGGCATTGATAAATTTATTCCGGTGGATGTGTATGTACCGGGCTGCCCCCCCACTCCCCAGGCGCTGCTGTATGGTTTGATGAAAGTGCAGGATCGCATTCGCGGGCAAGCCTTCGGTAATGCCAACAGCATCCCCTGGTATGGCAAAGGTCCCAGCGACGAAGTGCCGGTTCCGATTCTTGGCCCGGATTTGATCGATCCCCGACAGGCGTTTTTATTGCGACGTGCGGCGGCGGGTGAATTCGACGCGCCGGAACCCGTTGCAGATAGTACAGAAGAAGAGTAGCGATTAGCAATTGTAGGGGCGACCCGGTGGGTCGCCCAGGGCAAGGCGACGCCTTGCCCCTACAGAATTGCGCCTGCTAGCTTATTATTTAGGAGTCCTTATGGCTGAACAAGCTCCCGTTATTGAAAAAAAAGACCCCACCGCCGGGGTATTGACAGCATTACAAGAAAAATTTGGCGATGCGGTGCGCGTCGATGATCGGGAAGGCTATAGCGGGATCATCGTGGCGGGCGATAAGCTGGTCGAAGTCGCTACCGCGCTCCGTGACGATCTCGGTTACAACTACCTCGCCAGCGCCAGCGCCGTGGATTACCTGGGCAAAGGCGATCACCTGGAGATGGTCTATCACCTCGCCAATGTAGACGCGGTGGGCAATAACCTCGTCGTGAAGGCGCAAACGCCGCGCGACGTGGCAACGCTGCCGAGCGTGGTCCCGGTCTGGCCGGGTGCGGATTTTCAGGAACGCGAAGCCTATGATTTAATGGGCATCACGTTCGAGGGGCATCCCTACCTGAAACGTATCCTCATGTGGGAAGGCTTCGCGGGGCATCCCCTGCGCAAAGATTGGCACGAAGCCTATTATGAGCAGGATCAAAAACCGTTCGACAGCCGGTGGCCGGAAGGCGACGTTTGGCGTTCGGAACAAAAGAACGTCTACGGCAAAAACGTCAAGTATCCTGACGGTTTTACGCTGGACGATTATGAGGCGCAGGCCGAGCGCGTGATCTATGAGGGCATGGACCTCGGCGTGGATGTGCGCAACGGCATCGCCGCCGATACCGTCATCGTCAGCATGGGGCCGCAGCATCCGAGTACGCATGGCGTGTTCCGTATGGTGGTCACGCTCGACGGCGAAACCATCGTCAAGCTGCGCCCGGTCATGGGCTATCTGCACCGCAATCACGAAAAAATCGGTGAGCGCAATACGTGGATCGGCAATATGCCCTTCACGGATCGCCTCGACTATTTTTGCAGCCTGCACAACAACTTCGGTTACGCGCTGGCGGTGGAACAACTGCTGGCGATGGGCAAGCGCTACGAAGCCCCGACCTATCGCGCCGAAGTGATTCGCGTGCTGATGGCGGAATTGACCCGTATCCTGAATCACCTGGTAGCGATTGGCTTCCTGCTCAACGACCTGGGCGCATACTTTACCCCGCTCATGTACGCCATTGTTGAGCGCGAATTGATCCTCGACTTCTTCGAAGCTGTCACCGGCAGTCGCATGATGTGCAATTACTTCCGGTTTGGCGGCGTGGCGTATGATCTGCCGGAGCGCATGATCACCACCGCCCTGGCGGAAGACGTGAATCAGCGCGTGCGCGATATGGACACCATGCAATACCTGCGCCAGTTGATCACCGAACGCCTGCCGAAAGCGGTTGAACAAACCGACAAACTCCTGACCCAAAACGAGATCATCACCAACCGCGCGATTGACGTGGGTGTCTTGACGCGCGAAGACGCTATCGCCTACAGCGCCGCCGGGCCGGTTCTGCGCGCCAGTGGCGTCGCCTACGACCTGCGCCGCAGCGATCCCTACAGCATCTATCCCGATCTGAACTTTGATGTCGCGGTTCGCAAACACGGCGATATTTATGATCGGTTCCTCATCCGGCTGGATGAGATGCGCGAGAGTCTGAAAATTCTCAAGCAAATTTTGCCCCTGCTGGCTGAAACCGCCGGGCAGCCCTTCTTCGCGGGCCGCGCCACGCACACGGTCAAGACGCCGGTGGGCGAATCGTATGGACACTCGGAGAATCCCAAAGGCGAACTCGGTTATTACGTCGTGTCGGATGGCGGCGGCAATCCCTGGCGGTATCACGTCCGCGCCCCAAGTTTCATCAACCTGACGGCGCTCGACAAGATGTGCCAGGGGCACAAAGTCGCGGATGTGGTCGGTATTCTGGGCAGCATCGATATTGTGTTGGGCGAGTTGGATCGCTAAGAGCGATTAGCGGTTAGCCATTAGCCGTTAGCAAGCCCTGTATTGCTCTCGTGTGATTGACCCCCACCTAACCTCCCCCATGCATAGGGGAGGAATCAAAGGAGGGGGTTCGGGTGAATAAAAGCTGACAGCTAATAACTAATAGCTGACAGCTAAAAAGGAGCCAGTATGTACGGATCAGGCATTTGGAATGGTATGAAAGTTACCATTAGACATTTTGTAAACACCTATCTTGAAGATATTAAATGGGGCTGGAATCGCGGCTTTACCGAAGAATCCTTTTTGGAGCAGCAAAGCCTCGATACGCGCGGCATCTTCACAGTTGAATACCCGGAAGTGAAGCTCGCCAAGCCGGAACGCTTCCGCTTTATACCTTTCCTGGTCACGGAACCCAAAGACCATGAAGACGACGCGCGCAAGGGTAAGCAGTGGTGTACGGCGTGCGGTATCTGCGCGAAGGTCTGCCCGCCGCAGTGTATCTGGATTGTGCGCTGCAAAGACCCCGACACCGGCAAGCCCATGACCGAACCGGAGCAGTTCTACATCGATATTGACGTGTGCATGAACTGCGGCCTCTGCGCCGAATATTGCCCGTTCGACTCGATCAAGATGGATCACCATTACGAACTGGCGAGCTATGATCGCACCACCGCGCATATCTTCGACATTAAAAAGCTGTCGAAGGAATTCAGCTATTGGCAAGAGATCGCGCCGAATCGCGCGGCGGCTGAAGCTGAGGCACGCGGCGGGTGGGAGCATAAAGATGTGCTCAAAGAACGCGAACGCGCGGCACGTTCGGCGGCGAAAGCAGCGGACAGTGATGATGACGGTGGTGAGGCCAAAGGCGGACGCGCCGCCAGAGGTCAGCGCGGGGCACGCGGCGCGCGCGGCAAGGCACAAGCCGAAGCCCCTGAAACCCCGTCCGGCGACGAATAAACACAACCACACACAAGGCGTATGAGCGATCATGCGCCGCGTTTTTTCGCATCCTCTCGCCCAGGTGGGATTGTTTTTGATTTAGCCACAATTATATAGCAGCAACGAGGACAGGGGCCATGTATCAGAAAGACGCTGAGGTTCTTTTCCCGACTCGCGTGATCGAGTCCTTACACCCATTGCGCGGCCCAAAATGGCAGCAGTTAGTGGAGCATGTGTTAACGCTGCCCGAAAATAACCCGGACGTGTTGGCTTTTAATCTGGTCATGATCCGGCTCAATGGGTGTCTCTCGTGTCAGGCGGACAGCTTTCGGGCGATGCGGGGCTGTACCATTTGCGCGCGCCAATCGCTGATCCGGTTCAAGGGCAGCGATGATAATCTGGTCGATATGTGGGAAACCGCCCGCAGCGAAATTTTACGCTGGCAGCGCACCGGTGAACCCCCACTTGTAGAAAGATAACACCCCCCACCACATAAAACATTCTGTCAGCCTCACTGCTCCGTGAGGCTTCTTTTCCGTTTAACACCTGTAACATAAGACGACTTTCCAAACTCACCCTTCACAAAACAAAAAGCCTGTATTAGAGTATTGCACATTATCAAGCGCCTTAAAAGGTTCACAAAGGTTCAAATGCCCTGACGTGGTGTAAGGGATAACATGTCTACTGGGAGATTGCGCGTTCGAGTCGCGTCGTCGGGGCCGAGTGGTTGATGGCTCCGGTTTGCTAAACCGGCATCCCGCCTGCATACCAGAGGGCCGCGCGCGTCCTTCCCGCGTAGGCTATATCCAGGGCCGGGGCGATTGTGTACATTCGTGTCCCAGCAATTGCCCCCGCCGATTGTTTAGTTGTGAGTGAGTAGTTTTGAGTAGGGGCGAACCAATGTGTTCGCCCAGTCGAACCAATTCGACAAATTTGATCTTACTGTATTAAAGTGAGCCAACCGTGATCCAGAATCACCCCGTTCTCAACAATACGCTGCTCCCTGCCCCCTTCGAGTGGATCATGATCCCCGCCGGGACCGTGACGCTCAAGGCTGGCGGCTATCTGAGCGAACCAACCACGTTTGAGGTCGCGCCATTCGCCATCGGCAAATATCCGATCACCAACCAGCAGTACGCGCCGTTCATCGCGGCAGACGGTTACGCCGATCAAACGTGGTGGACGGATATCGGCTGGCAACATCGCGTCCGGCACGGCATCACCGCGCCGCGTTACTGGGGCGTCCGCGATTTCAACGATCCGAACGCGCCGGTCATGGGTGTGACGTGGTTCGAAGCGGTGGCGTATTGTAACTGGTTGAGCGCGCAAGCCCTCACCCCTACCCCTTCTCCCTCAGAGCAAGGGAAACTAGAAATCACGATCCCGACGGAGCAGCAGTGGCAGCGCGCCGCGCAAGGTGACGATGGCCGCGAATTTCCCTGGGGCAATGTCGATCCGAAATGGGGCATCTGCAATTATGCCCGCAACGCCAACGGCACAACGCCCGTCACTGAGCATCCAAACGGCGCGAGTCCGTTCGGCGTGATGGATATGAGCGGCAACGTGTGGGAACTCACGCGCACCGGTTGGGAAACCGGCACGGACGATCTCGACAGCAGTGAACGGCGCATTGTACGCGGCGGCAGTTGGGTCAATGACAGCCCGATCACGCTGCTGACCACGCTCCGCGATGGGCCGTATCCCGCCGACGGGTATCACCTGTACGGGTTCCGCATAGCGATCCGCATAGACTAGTAAATCACCAGACTTGTGTAGGGGAGTACCAATGTGTACTCCCGGTGCGCACATAAGGCTTGAAAGTCATGCGGGCGCGTAGCTCAGTGGTGAGAGCAACGGTCTTATAAGCCGCAGGTCGCGGGTTCGAGTCCCGCCGCGCCTACCAAACCGTATCCCCACACCCCTTCACTATCCGCTCGGATGCGGCATGATCGCGCTACAATTCCACATCCACCATGAAATCATTCACATGAATCCAATAGCGCCCCGACTCGAAACTCCCCTCAAGCGGGATCACCTTATCGAAAAACCGCAGCACAGCAGGGCACATGATCGCCGGATTCACAAGTTGATACATGTCTACATAGACATGATTCCGCACCTGCCACTGATCAACGATTAATTCGCCCGCGCAGCCCTGACTATAATGCCCCCGGACATGCACATGCAGTTGCATGGGATACGATTCCAACACGATCACATCTACTGACTCGATCACGGCATACGAACGAATCCAGTCGGGCGGCGGCGGAAAATCACAGTCGGTGATGTGCAGCCGGTACTCCGCCAGCAGCATAAACTGATACCCATACGGGCTGATGCTTTCTGTCAACACCTGCATGTTGCCCGTAACTTCACCCGGTTGGATCGCTGCAAACATCAAATTACCGCGATCAAGTCCGCGATAAGTGAGCAGGCGGCTGGTTTCGCGGCGCAGCCTGACCTGTCCGCGCATATAATTCAGCATAATTTCGCCCTGCTGCCGCGTCACATCCTGCAATTTCACATTAATGGAGTGGTAAATATCCGTCGGGGAAAATGGTTCGATTTCAAAGACATCGCCCACGCAGAGATCGCGCTCAATCCACTGCACCGGGGGCGGTTCAGGGACCGGCGGCAGAGGAACCGGGGTCGGGACCGGGGTTTCAGGCGGCAGATCGCGCACGCGAACGCGCAGCGCATAACCGCTAATGTCGAGATAGTAGGTGTCCGGCGTCAGGTCCGCGAACAGATACTCCGGCAGATTCTCATGAATCGGCGCACGAGTACGCGCGCACGCGGTTTCGGACAGCGCCACCTGATAAATACTGACGCGCACCTCATTGCCCCACTGCTCGATCTCATAGTTGGCGGGCATATCACAATCCGACGGGAAATACCCTTCCACATAGATCACCAGTGGCGCGTCGGATACCACCTCGGCATGTTCGATCACCGCGTCAATGCGCAGGGGGGCCGTATCAGGCGACTCGGCGTGAAGCGGCACGACTCCCACCACCAATAACAACACCATCAGCAGAACTACACTCAGCGTTCGCATAGCGACATCTCCCAAACTCATCACACAGGTTACGATCAAGACGCTGATTTCTGCGCAAAAGTTCCGACAATCAAATCACCACAATGCGTTATAATACGAGCACAGCCCGGCGATCCGAGGGAATAACGATGAAAGATTACCACATCAACATTTTCTACAGCGAAGAAGATGGTGAATATATCGCGGATATTCCCGATCTGAAATACTGTTCGGCATCCGGCGCAACGCCCGAAGAAGCATTACATGAGGTGTTAGTTGCCAAAGCTCTATGGCTCGAAGCAGCCCAGGCTGCTGACAAACCCATCCCCGAACCACGCTACCGACCCGTACTTTATCAGATCAGCGCATAGGGGTTATTGCCACTTTCGCCATTGCACGGCCTGGCGATCTACTCCCCCTGCGCCACCTTCTCCGCGACAAACAACCACACCACACTCCGCGCCAACTGCTCCGTGTGCATCTCCACGCGGAAGCCCATCTCTGCGAAGCGATCCTCGATCCCATCCGGCCAGGGACCGCGCTGCCCCGTCACCCGGTACGCCAATTCAAGCGCCTCCGATGCCGGATTTTTCCCGGTGAGCGTCCCACCAAAGACCACCACCAACCGCCCGCCCGGTTGTAACACGCGATATACGTCGCGCAGCGTGGCCGGGTCAACGATAAATTCTGTCGGAAAGGTGCTGATCACCGCCGGGAAGGTCGCATCAGGAAACGGCAACGATTGCGCCATCCCCCGTACCAACGGCGGACGCAAGCCCCACCGTGTCAGTTTGCGCCCCGC
>JAFGJA010000616.1 GCA_016929355.1 Anaerolineae bacterium
AACATGCGCGCGATCAGCGATGGTTCTCCTTATGCCCATTCCGGCGCGGGGATCGTGGGCCATGCGCGCGAGGATGAATTGGGTTTAGTGACGGTCAAGAATCTGGCGCTCAATCTCGCGGCGATGTTGAAGAAATAACCCACTGACTCCTTCTGATGGGTGAGGCTGATTCTTACCGGGCAGTGAGGTCAAATTTTATTTTGATGCGATGGCCCGGTGGTGAATGAGAGGCCGCCAGCCGCGCTTGATTCGCGGTATACTCGTGGGGATTTTGTATTCGTTTTTGTTCAGAGTCAGGTGGTGTATTTTGACAACCAAACGCGATATTGTAATGGGCTTATTAGACTCCAGCCAGCCGCAGACGACGATCCCGGCGGCGTTTTTCATGCACTTCCCGCCGCAGTTTCGCGCGGGGCAGGCATCGGTGGAAAAGCATCTTGAATTTTTCCGCTATACGGATATGGACCTTGTGAAAATCCAGTATGAGGGCGTTTATCCACGCCTGCCAGCAATCCAGACGCCGGATGATTGGGCGAAGATGCCGCTTTATGGTGCGGACTTTTACGCGCCGCAGGTCGAAGCGGTGCAGGGCTTGGTCAAGGCGTTGCAAGATGAAGCGGTGATCGTGATCACGCTGTATTCGGCGTTTATGTTCGCAGGACAAACGCTCGGCAGTGAAGACCTGCTAATTCAGCATTTGCGCGAAGACCCGGAAAAGGTGAAGCAGGGCTTTGAGATCATCACCGAAAGCATGATGATTTTTGTGGAGGCGTGTATTGCGGCGGGGGTAGATGGTTTCTATGCGTCTACACAGGGTGGCGAAGCGCCGCGCCTCGGCGGAACGTCGATTTTCACCGAGTATGTCAAACCGTATGATCTGGTCGTGATGAACGCGATCAACGCGCGCTGCCCGTTCAATATCCTGCATGTCTGCGATTACCGCGCGGGGTATGATGACATCACGCCGTATCAGGATTATCCCGGTCAGGTGGTGAGTTACGGGTTGGAACTGGCTGGCGAACCGGTATCGCCCAAGCAGGCCAGCGATCTTTTTGGTGGGCGGCCCTATCTCGGTGGGCTGGATCGCCTGGGGATTCTGGCGACGGGCACAGAGGATGAGGTTCGCGCGGCAACGTTGGACGTGTTAAAGGATATACCGGATCGCTATATGTTGGGCGCGGATTGCACCGTGCCGAGCGATACACCCTGGGATAACCTGAAAGCAGCGATTCAGGTCGCGCACGAATACCGGTAGGGATAATTCACGAGTTGTTTCCGTGCAATTAGAGTCTCTATCTTTGCACTTTTGATAAGGGTGATTGACCCCACCCTAAATCCCTCCCCGCAAGCAGGGAGGGACTTGACTCCCCTTGCCCTGCTTGCGGGGAAAGGGGTTGGGGGATAGGGGTAAAACTGCAAAGATAGAGTAGATTTTTTCTTATGTAACACCGAGACATATAAGCCTGGTGTTGATTGCGCGAACCGCTAAGGAATCCGGGTGTTGTTTGTGTAGAATGTCCGATCATCTATCGGGGGCCGTTTGGCAATCCACCCCTACGATCCGGGCTGAAATTGATATGAGCGAATCTGCGAACCATCTTACTCCAACGCCACCTAAACGACGTTGGCCGAGCGTGCTGCTGGGTGTGCTGGTGAGTGTGGTCGCGTTGTGGCTGCTGCTGCGGCGCGATTTTAGTGCTGTGCAGGATGAATTGGCGCACGCGCATTACTGGGCGGTGATTCCATGCTTGATCGTGTCGGTGATCGGGTTATGGCTGCGCAGTATCCGGTGGCGGGTTTTGCTGCCGGGACGCCTCTCGGCGGGGCATAGTTTCCACATTTTGAATGTGAGCTATTTCATCAATGCGGTGCTGCCCTTGCGCGTGGGGGAACTGGCGCGGGCCGGACTCGCCGCGCGCCTTAATCCGCCGGTCCCGGTGCTGACTTCGCTCAGTACGGTGGTGATCGAGCGTTTGCTGGATACGTTGGCGGTGTTTGGGCTGGTCGGGATCACATTGGCGATTTTACCGGCTGGTTTTGAAGTGGGCCTGATCGGGTTGGTGCTCGGCGTGGGCGCATTGGTCGGCGTGATTGTGCTGGCGGTCTTCGCGGCGCGACCTGATTGGGCGCGTCTGCTGTTGGATCGCGTTGTGCTGAACGGGGTAGGGCGTGTGATCCCCTTTTTTCAGCGTCCCAATATGCAGGCCCGCTTAACCGCGTGGCTCGATCACTTGCTGGATGGGATCGCGCCGTTGGCGTCGGTGCGCGTGTGGCTGCTGGCGTTCGCGTGGACGGTGGCGGCGTGGGCCGCTTCGGTGAGCGCGGGGTATGTGCTGCTATTTGCACTGTTTGACGATCCCACCTGGGCGGCGGCAATGGCCTTTGTCGCGCTGGCGTCTTTTGCGATTGCAGTTCCCGCCGTACCCGGCAACCTGGGGCCGTTCGAGGCGGCAGTGGTTTTCGCGTTGATGAGCGCCGATCTGGTCGGTGAACTGACCGATCCGCGCGCGATTGCGTTTGCGCTGCTGCTGCATGTGGTCAATCTGGTGACGTATATTGGCGCGGGGTTGATCGGGTTGTGGGCGGAGGATGTAAAATTGGGCGATGTGACACGCGCCGCGCAGCAGATCGCGCTCGGTGTGGCGCAGAGTCCGAAGCCGAATCCGCCGTGCGCGTGAGGCCGCGATCTGGTATCGGCCCGGCTTGTTTGTATTTTACAATAGACCCCCACCTAATCTCCCCCATGCATGGGGGAGGAATCAAAGGAGGGGGTTATAATTGATTTTCATTGATGGGTAGTGACTGAATGACAGACAACAAACCCCTGAAAATTTTAACCGCCTTGCAATACTATCTCCCCCACCGGACCGGCGTCCCGATCCATGTGCAGCGCGTGGCGGAAGCGCTTGTCCAGCGCGGGCACGAGGTCACGGTGTTGGCGGCGCGCCACTCCATCGATCTGCCGCGTGACGAAACAATCAACGGTGTGCGGATCGTGCGTCTCTGGGCGCCGATTCGTATCAGTCGCGGCATGGTCATGCCCGCCTATCCCTATGCGGCGTGGGGCTTGATCCGCCAGCATGATGTCACCTGGATTCACACGCCCATGCTCGAAACAGCGCTGACGACGGTTCTCGCGCGTTTGGCGGGGAAACAGGTAGTCGGCACGCATCACGGCGATCTGATCCTGCCGCCGGGTTTGTTCAATCGCTTCGTGCGCTGGTTCACGTTCCAGAATTATGCGTTTTATGCCCGCCGCGCCGCGCGGATTTTCGCCTATTCGCACGATTACGCCGATCACAGCTATTATTTACAGCCGTTCCGCGATCAAGTGTCCGTGATCTATCCCCCGATTCAAGTGCCCGATCCCGATCCGGCGCGGGTGGCCGATCTGCGCGCGCGGTGGCAGCGCCGTGTTGGATCAACCGGCGGCCCCTTGATCGGCTATGCAGGGCGCTTTGTGCGCGAAAAACGCCCCGATCTGCTGATCCGGGCGCTGGAAGTGATCAACCGCACCTATCCCGACGCGCGGATTGTATTTGCGGGCGAATATGATATTCAATACGAGGATACGTGGGAGCGGCATCAGGCGCTGGTGCAGCGTTACGGCGATCAGTTGGAGTTTCTCGGTAAGTTGGAAAGTATGCAGGCCATGTCCAACTTTTTCGCGGCGTGTGATGTGCTGGCGCTGCCCAGTGATACGGAGTGTTTCGCGCTGGTGCAGGTCGAGGCGATGCTATGCGGTACGCCCGTCATGATGACCGATACTCCCGGTGGGCGCGTCCCGGTGACGGAAACGGGCATGGGTAAGATCGCGCCGCGCGGTGATTGGGAAGCGATGGGCGCGGCCATTGTGGATATTTTGCAGCATCCCGATCAGTATATTAAGCCGCGCGCTGAGATCGAAGCGGCATTTAATTTCGAGGAAACGGTCAATCGTTATGAGCGCCATTTCCGCGCGGCGG
>JAFGJA010000617.1 GCA_016929355.1 Anaerolineae bacterium
CTGCTCAAAAATGAACGCGAACGCCTGCCGGAGCGCGAGGTCCGTGCGACCACATTCCGGTTGGGGCGGGTATCGATGGCGGTGCGGCGGTGGGGACTGACAGACGAAGGCACAGAAAACCGTGTCAAGCTGCCGGTGGATGGTGGCAAACGGATATTTGGCCCCCGCAGCGTGTACAAATCCTTGCAGCCAAATCAAACGTACATCGCCTATTACGTGCCGGTGTGGACATGGTGGGGCTATCGCCTGTTGAGCGTTGAGCCGCGAGAGGCGGAGCAAATGAAAACGAAACAACCGCCCCGGCGCAAAACGAAAGGCAAACGCGGGTAATAATAGATTTCGCCCGACATGGGTTATCCATTAACCCGTGCTGATGTACCTCACCCCCAGCCCCCTCTCCAGGTTTGGAGAGGGGGAGTCAGGGTCGCATGGGATCATCCCTACTCCCCCGAACGCGCACGCGATTCCAACGGCGGCACATCCAGCGCATTGTATAACGCCAGGAAATGATTCGGGCCGCGTTCGATGGCGTCGCGCAAACCGTTCAGCCCATGTTCGGCGGCGATGGCGCTCGCGGCGTAGTACCCGACCATATCCACGCACTGCTCGACGGGTTGGCCGGTTTCATGCTCCCGATACCACCCCTCGAACACGGCATCATCCAGCGCGCGTTTATTGCGAGCATCGGCCAGCATCCGGTTCACATACGCCACATAATCGACCATCCGCGCCGCATCAATCCCTAACAATTCGTCATAAAAGGCCGCGTCGTGCCGGTAGCTGAGATACCACGCGATCCCCCGACTCATCAGCCGCGTCTTGAGCCGCCACACGAACGTATCCAGGTTGTAGCCCTGCGTCTGGTAAAACGTATCATACGCCAGCAAAAAGCCTTCGTGATTGAAAAAGCCATACCGGATCAGATTCGTCAGGCGCGCCAGCGAATATTCTCCGGTGAATTCCTCAACATGCGGGCGTGCTTGCGCGATGTTGATCACCATGCCGTGATACGTTTCGCCTTCGGAATCGTAATAGGCGCGCACATACCCAAACGCCGGATACCCGACGACGGTCAGCGCCAGAAGAAATTGCAGATCGGGCTTGAAACTGGCGGGAAAGAGTTCGTCAACTTCGTGCAGCGCGGCCAAACCGGGCCGGGGATCGGTCAGATCGCGCAGCAGGTCTTCATAAGCGCGGCGGTGCGTGTAGCACGTTCCCAGTTCATAGGGATCGGCTTCGGTGGCATGACCCTCATCAAAGTAATGGGTCAATTCATCAGTAAGCGTGAAGCCCATACTCAGCATGTGCTGCGTGGTCAATTCGACCAGGTGAATCCCCGCCGAATTGCGCAAATCAGAAACGCGATCCATCACCCCTTCGGGACTGCGAATAGCGAGCGGGAGTCGGGCGGCGCTGTCGTCCAATGTGTACTTGATGTTCATAAGCCTCGTTCGGTTAAGTGAATAGGTACTATCCGGTTTTTGTCGTACCCCTCATTGTATAAAGGTATGGTATAGTTGGCTAGTCTGATTTTACGTTTACATTGATGCACATAACTGATGGAGAAATCAAATAGACTTCGCATGATTTTGTAGGGGAGCACCTACGTGTGCTCCCAGGCAAAGCCGTGCCAGGCGGACACACTGGTCCGCCCCTACATGAGGCGGTTTTGAATTGATTTCTCCGTGAGCAGCCACTTTGAGAGGTCACAGCACGCTATGCCCCACACGCCTGATTCCGTTACGCCCCCCATTGGCCCCAAAACAGATTACGCGCAGCCTGAAGTAGATTATTCGCAAAAATGGATGATCATGCTCGCGGTAGCGATGGGCATTTTTCTCGGCACGATTGACGGCAGCATCGTCAATGTGGCGCTGCCCACGCTGCGCGACGATTTCCACACCGATCTCGCTACCGTGCAATGGGTGGTTGTCAGCTATCTGCTCGTCCTGACTTCGATGATGCTCGGCATCGGGCGGTTGGGCGATATGCTCGGCAAGAAAAAAATCTACATGACCGGGATGGTCGTGTTTACGGCGGGATCGCTGTTGTGCGGCCTTGCGCCGACGGTGGGCATGTTGATCACCTTTCGCGTGATTCAGGGCGCAGGCGCGGTGATGGTCCAGGCGTTGGGGATGGGGATCGTAACCGAAGCGTTTCCGCGCGAAGAACGGGGGCGCGCGTTAGGCATCCTCGGCACGGTGGTATCCGTCGGGATCAGCGTAGGGCCAACGCTTGGTGGCTTGCTGATCGGCACGGTGGGCTGGCGCGCGATCTTTCTGGTCAATCTGCCGGTGGGGATCGTAGGCGTGTATCTCGTGCGGCGCTATATTCCCGATTGGCGGCCTCCCGGCGGGCAAAAATTCGATATCTGGGGCGCAGCCTTGATCCTGTTCACGCTGCTGCTGCTGGCGCTCGGCTTGACGCTTGGCCCGAAAAACGACTGGGACACGCTGACCGTGCCGGGTTTGGGTGCGATTCAGATCGCGTGGCTCTTCATCGGATCGGCAGTCGGCTTGGCGCTGTTCCTGATCGCCGAACTGCGCATTCACCAACCGATGATCAATTTACACCTGTTCCGCGATTCACTGTTCAGCATCAGCTTACTCACGGGCGTGATGGTCTTCATCATGGTTTCGGGTACGTTTGTGCTGCCGTTTTACCTGGAAGATGTAAAAGGCTTGAGTACCGCCAAGACCGGGCTGTATATGGCGGTCTTCCCGGTGGCGCTGGGCATCATCGCGCCCCTGGCCGGGGACCTATCGGACCGCTTCGGCTCGCGCGGGATCGCCCTGATCGGGTTGGTGGTGAGCGCCGCCGCGTGTGTGGGGATGTCCACCTTAGACGAAAATACCAGCACGCTCGGTTACGTGATCCGCATTTTCCCCCTCGGCTTGGGTGTGGGCATGTTCCAATCGCCCAACAACAGCGCGATCATGGGCGCGGCGCCGCGCGATCAGATCGGCGTGGTATCGGGCTTGCTCTCGCTCTCGCGCACATTCGGGCAGGTGATCGGTGTGCCGATCATGGGTGCGATCTTTGCGAGTCGCGTCCTGGCGGTAGTGGACCTGGGCGCGGGCGTGGATGCCACCGAAGCGCCGCCCTGGGCGCTGGTCGAAGGCGTGCAGGCGATGTATCTGGCAGTGGGGGGCCTGATCGTGGTCGGGGTTGGTTTCGCGTTGCTGGCGGTGATCATGGACCGGCGGCGCAACCTCGGCGGCGGCATAACGTAATGAAGAAGCAGGAGGTATTATGGCAAAACAAGTCGGATTTTATGCTGGAATAACCACTGCGATTTTGACAGTGATCACTTTGGGATTGGCGCTGCTGGCGGTTCCGATTGCGGGGGCCAACTGCCCCTCCGATTGCATCGACTATCCGTATCTGGACACCGCCGATCAGTTCCCGCGCGATTATGCCTGGATGATCCCGGCGATACTGCTCACGCTGGCCTATCTGATCCTGATGGTGACGATCCACGCTTCTGCTGCACCAGAGCGGAAAATAGTCAGCCAGATCGGGGTCGCGCTGGCGGTAATGGCCGCGATCATCCTGATCGGCGATTATTACGTGCAATTTTCCGTCGTGCCGGTGAGTGTGAAGAATGGCGAAACCGAAGGAATCGCGCTCCTGACCCAATATAATCCGCACGGCATTTTCATCGCGCTGGAGGAAGCGGGCTATCTGCTGATGAGTCTGTCTTTCCTGTTTATGGCAGGCGTCTTTGCGGCGGAGAAGCGCGTACTGGTGATGATCCGGTGGGTCTTCATCCTGGGCTTTGTGATCCCTATCGTGGCGCTGATCATCATCTCCGCCATCTATGGTCTAGAGCGATTGGATCGCTTTGAGGTGATCATACTATCAGTGGATTGGCTGGTCTTGCTGGTCAACGGCATTCTTTTGAGTCGAGTCTTTAGTACTACAGCCGCAGATCAGCCCCCATCCTAAATCCTTCCCCCCAAATGAGGGAAGGACTTTAAGCGCGTCTGCTCTTCCCGCCGCGCCGCATGGGGAAAGGGGGTTTGCCCATTCCAGGTGGTCTTTTATTGAGAAAACAAATAGATTCCGCATGATTCTGTAGGGGTGAACCAATGTGTTCACCCTGGGCCGACACACTGGTCGGTCCCTACATTATGCGTGTTTGCATTGTTTTCTCCATTAGAGGGGCGATCCGGGCGCTTGGCGGAACATGTCGCAGCACCGATCACGCCTCATCCAACCGGCGCGGAATCCAGACGGTGAAAACAGTCCCCCGCCCCGGTACGCCTTCACTCTCGACCTCAATCCGCCCCCCATGCTGCCCCACGATCTCTTTAGCAATCGCCAAACCCAACCCCGTACCCGGCACGCCAGTCTCACGCCCCGCCTGCCCGCGAAAGAACCGCGAGAAAAGTCGCGTCTGTTCAATAGGTGAAATACCCGGCCCCGTATCCCTGACGCTGAAGCCCACATACGGGTACTCTGCATTCCGATCCAGGTGCGTCCTGACCGTCACCTGACCGCCCGCCGACGTGTAATTGATCGCGTTAGTCAACAGGATGCTCAAAACCTGACCTAACAACGCTTCATCTGCGATCACAGTGGGCAAGTTGGGAACCGCCTGAAAACTCAAAGACAAAGGTTTCTCTTTCGCCATGATCATCCGGTCCGCGACATACTGTTCAGCCAGCGTATTCAGATCAACCGGCTCACGGATAAATTGGACTCGCGCTTGATCCAGGCGAGACAGTTGTAGTAAGTTCTCGATGATTTGTTCCAGACGCTCCGTTTCGCGTCTGAGCACGGGTAAATGACGGTGGATATGATCAGGCTGCTTCTCAAGTAGATATTGGCGCAGCTTCAGATTCGTAATAGGCGTGCGCAGTTCATGGGTGACATTGGAGACAAATTCATCTTTCATGTGGCTCAGGCTGATCAGTTGTTCATTAGCGGCGCGCAATTCAGCCGTGCGCTGTTCAACCAGATGTTCCAGGTGATTGCGGTAATGGGTTAGTTCTTCCTCGGTGCGTTTGCGTTCAGCGATTTCTTGCTCCAACGCATCAATCGAGATCGCCAGTTGGCTCGTCATTTCATTAAATGCTGCCGCCAACTGCCCGATCTCGTCGCGGGTTTCGATGGAAGCGCGCACGCTAAAATTACCCTGCCGCACTTCCTGAACGGTGGCGGTCAGGCGGCGAATCGGACGAGTCAGGAATTGAGCCGACAACAGCGCCACTACAACCGCGCCGATTATCGTCACGACAGCCAGCCCAAACATAAGGCGCTGGGTCGTCGTGACCAGCGACAAGGCAGCCTGCCGATCCTGAAAAACAACCACATACCAGTTTAAATCGTCAATGAACTGCGTCGCAGTGATCGAACGGACCTTCATCTGGCTCACCAGGCTGGGTTTGCCGAACAAAACCATTTCGGTATACGTGTGATCAACTGTCGCCCGCAGCTGCGCTAAAACGTCCGATGAAACCGGCATCGGCGTATTTTTATCCGAATTCCATAAACGGTTATCGGCCAATAAGATGTAAATACGCAAGTCGCGCAGGTGTGATTCGCCGGTCGTGAGCAAGTAGGACAGGTGGGTTAATTCGTAGGTGACTTTCAATACACCGAGCACCGTTGGCGTATGTTCGGCATAAACCGGGACAGCGATCTCCACACCTAATAAGGCTGTGCTTTCATCAAAGATGGGCTGGCCCACATAAATGCTGCCCTGCCCCTCATGATAGGCAGCCTGCCACCATGCCTCATCCGCCTGATAATAATCAGTCGTGCGATCTGTCGTGGCAATCAACCCACCATAACGATCCGCGAAGATCACCTCAGCGAATTCTGGGAATACCCCCTGAAAATCCAACAAAGCGAGGGCAGTTGGACTGCTCAGGGCGCTTTGAACCAGTGGATCATCGTCATGGGCGGCATACCACTGCTGATTCAACAGCAGCAAGGTATCAATGATCGCCACCTGATCGCCCTCGTAGCTGTCCGATTCGTTTAGCGCCCGTTCGCGCAATGCCTGATTAACACTCAATGCGATCAGCGCATCCACTTGCCGCGCCAGCAAATCACCCGTAGCTAACGCATCGGAACGCGCAAGATTGTTCAAGTTTGCGCCCACATCGTTTTTCAAGGCGGCTGTCACCGCCTCGCTGGATAGAATCGCCATACTAGAAATGGCGGCTAATGTGAGCACCAAAAACACAACCACCAATTTGACACGCAGGGACAGACCAACCATAACAGCCACCTATCCCTTTCAAGGCGATAAAGATAATGTTGTCATAGCGTATTGGCCCACCACAAAACGCTTGAATACCTCATACCTATGCCTTTCTCTCGGTGAATCACCGAAAAACAACTTGGGGTAAAGAAAATTGCAGAGGATTTGCTCATGGAGAAAACAAATAGATTTCGCATGATCACGTAGGGGCGAACCAATGTGTTCGCCCTGGGCCGACACGTTGGTCGGCCCCTA
>JAFGJA010000618.1 GCA_016929355.1 Anaerolineae bacterium
CGAAAATATGCCCTGCGTGGTGGGCGTGATCAGGAGCGAAGCGGGAGTCTGCGCGGCGGCGTGCGCAGTCACCGGAGCCGCGCCCTGACCGCACGCGGTCAGCACGCCGCCGCCTGCGATCAGGATCACAGCCCCTAGCAGCAGAACCCGCCGCCAACGCTTAAAAAAATCGGATAATGGGGCGTGCTCCGGCGCGCAGCGCCGAGGGCGCGGCGCACGCGGGAACCCCTCCCCCTGCCGGTCTGCGCGTAAGCGGTGAGGGAGCCAGGGGGTGAGGTTACAGCGACAGATCATCATCCGCATCGGGATCACGCGGCGGCACAATATCCCCCGGCTCATTCAGATCGGGTAATCTCGTGCGCGGGATATCGGTGTCATCCATCGTCCCGCCCCGGTACGGCGGCTGACTCTGGATCGGACGCGCCGCCACCTGATCCTTGACCTGCGGCCAGATCATATTCACCGCCTGCACGACTGACGGATCGCTGGGATTGATCGCGCGCGCCTGCTCGATATATTCCCAGGCGTGGACCGGCGTATCCGCCAGATTCGCCAGTTGCAGCCATGCGGCCACATTGCGCGGTTCGTATTGCAACACTCGCCCGAAATGCTGACGCGCTTCCTCACGGCGTCCACCCATCGCTGCGGTAACGCCCATGTTATAGTACAGCGTGGCATCCCCGCCGGGCGGGGCGGAAATCATGCCAGGCGGCATCGAACTGATCGCCGGACCGCCGGGCATACCGCCATAGACCGCCGCCGATTTTAGACGCTGTCCGCCTTGCCAGCCACCGATCAAAGCGGCCAGCACCACAAAGACAAAAAAGAAGATGCTGGCAAACAAGGAAGCCGGGTTAATCAGTCCACAAATCGTTGCCAGGACCACCGAAACACCCACCCCAATGATCAGCCCGTACCCGTTCGCCTGGGCGCGTGAGGTCGCTTCGCGGGCGGCGCGCCGGGAAAACCAGAACACAATACCCAGCAGAACCAACGCTCCCCCACATAACAACGCGAACAGCCCCGAAATTTCCCCTTGATAGTCTTCAACAACTGCGCGCAGGTCGTCTTCGATCTCGGCTTGCCGGGCGCTGTCGGTTTCGGAACTGCTGATGTAATCCGTGTATTCCGTTGATACATCCTGTAAGCGCTGGATCATATCTTCCGAAACAAAAAACATCGCCAGCAATGCCAGCAAAAGATACAGCGCCAGCGTTGTCCCCACAATAAACATAATTGCCTGGAACACTCGCCCATAGTTAATACCTTGAAACGTCATTATCCCCTCAATTTGAATGGTTAATAATCATACAACAGATAATAACGCAAAACGCGCCGGATCGGTTTGCCCCTATGGTCCTGTAACCGGTTCTTTCGCTGACACAGTGAACGGCGCAAAGGCCGGTTGGCCGGAATACGCCAGCAAATGCGCCAATGTCCCCCCGGTGGGCAGCCAATAGAGCGCGGGAGTCGGCATCGCTTCATGCACTGCCAGCAGATCACCGCCCGCCTGGAACACTTCTGCCAGCAGAACCCCGCTCGGAATCTGGCTGAACAGCACCCCGCTCCCATCCGGCGCAGGCGCGATCCGGCCAATACCGCGCCCCTGGCTCTGCCAGAGCAGCGTTTCGGTCTGCGTGGCGAGATCGAGCCGGTACAGTTCAATCCGGTAGACATTGATCGCCACCGGCCACGCGCCAAAGATCGCGGTCCCGCGCTGCTGAATCGTCGGATCGTCCAGCGTCCGCGAGTCCACCAGCGTTTCGACGCTGTAATACACGCTCGCCCCATCCGGCGACCAGGCGACCTGCTGCGCCGCCGGTGCGATGCGCAGATTTTGCCGTTCCCAGGCGGTGAAATTCAGCAGGACCAGCCCATCTGCCGCATGAGTCAGGAAATGCAGACCATCCGGCGCGAGCGCCCCGCCCCACAAATCCGCACCTAATTCGACAAGTTGCTGATCCTCAACTGAGAGAATCGACAAACCGCCATCACAGCGCGGCGAAAACAGCATACGATTCCCCGGCAGCCACGCTAAAGCGCGCTCCTGCCCGGCAATTTCCTGGGCATACGGCGCATCGGCAGGATCAACCGCGTCGTCAACGGCAGCAGCAGCTTCACACGTAGCCGCAAAAGCGAAGGTCCCTAATGTCTGTACGGCTCCCCCTGCCGCCGGGACCGCATCAATCCGTTTAATCGCTTCGCCGCTCGCGCTGGTTTCGCCCGTATCCACCACGTAGGCGATCTGGCTGCTGTCAGGACTCCACGCGGGCGGAAAGGCCGGATCGACGTTATCGGCCAATTTGCGCGGGGACAATCCTTCCACCACGTTCAGCGCGCGTAGTTGCGCCGTATCCATGTTAATATACGAAATGAACAGGCCATCCGGTGAAAATGTCAGATAGCGGCGATCATCCGTCGGAATTGAGGTCACGCTGCGCCCCGGCAGGCGATTCAATTCACCGAGAAACACATCACCCACAAACATGTGCGCAAACGGCAGCGCCGCCAACTCAAGCGGAACATCGGCTGCGGCGACTGGCGTCCCGGCATCTGTGGCTTCGGGCGTGGCTTCAGACGTGGATTCGCCAATGTGATCAGAAGCGGGAGTCGCCGCATCATCTACCGGATTTTGTGTCTGATCCGGGGTTTGATCGCCCGTTTGATCTTGTTGGTCGCCCTGCGTCTGGGTTGGCACAGGGGATGGGGTGGGTTCCGGCACGATCACCGAATCGCTCGGCGCAAATTGGCTGATCATCTGCGCAAATAATTCATTCCACGCGGCGAATTCATCCTGCGGCGTCCACTGCTCGATGCGATACGCCGTGCCGTACTGGACAAAGGCCGATACGCGCATACTCCGCATAAGATCACCACACGCCAGATCGAAAAATGTCGCGCGCCCGAATGATCCGGCGGCGATCCGTGCGGTGGGCGTATCCTGCGCACCCGTGATCCTGAGATATTGATCCAGCAGTTGATCCGGCGTGGTCCCGTTCGCCACGCGCCCGACCAGCGTGACGCGCATTCCCGGATCGGCGCACACGTCATCGGCTTGCGGCGCGAACAACACCGCATTATGCAGGGGATCATCATAACGCAGCCACGCTTCCGGCACG
>JAFGJA010000619.1 GCA_016929355.1 Anaerolineae bacterium
CCCATTGCGATCCCCCATCGTCCAATTGGTCGCCGCATGAAGCACAATATCGTCCTGGGGCGATTTCTGGCTGCGGTAGAAATACGCAGCCAGCTTGGGCAGGCGGAAAATATCCATGACCCCATGGTAGCAAATTCGATCCCCTGACCCAAAATCCTGGTGCGTGTGATAATCAAATGCGCACCAACCAATGGCCCCGGCTATGTCTGGGTGGCCCATTTGCAGATCGTGTTTGCGCGCGTGAAGCAGCGCATGTTCCAGGCGGCGTTCTTCATGATCCCAGGTTTTGGTTGGGAACATGTGCCCGCCGAATTCGGTGATCAGATGCGGGCGCACGCGGGGCGTCTGAATACCTTCGGGGAAATCGTTTAGCGTAAAAACATCCTCAAGGAACTTACTTTCGATGAAGTTGCGCACCCCGCCGGTCTGCCGCGTGGGATCAAGCTCATGTGCCAGGGCGTTCGTTTGGGTATATAGGGCGTCGTTGTCGGGCGATTCGTTGATGCGCACGCCCCACAACACAATCGACGGATGGTTGCGATCCCGGCAGATCATCGCCTGCAAATCTTGTAAAACTAACGCCTGCCACGCTTCATCACCGATATGCTGCCAACCCGCCAACTCCTCAAAGACCAATAATCCGATCTCATCGCAGCGATTCAGGAAATGGGGCGATTGGGCGTAATGCGAAGTGCGCACCATGTTGCAGCCCAGTTCGTGTTTCAAAATATCCGCGTCAAGTTGTTGCAGACGCGCCGGGGCTGCCGCGCCGATATAGGGGTATGTCTGGTGGCGATTCAGCCCGAAGAGTTTCAGAGGTTCGCCGTTCAGTAAGAAACGCCCATCTTGCTTGAATTCGGCCTGGCGGAAACCAAGCCGGATCGTTTCGGTATCGAGGGGCGTGCCATTCAGTGAAAGCGCTAACGCAAGATCATAAAGCGCGGGTGTCTCAAGCGTCCATAAGGTGATCCCGGCCAATTCTGAAAACATGAGGGTGAAATGATCGGCATCAACCGGCTGGCTTTGCTCCGCCATCACCTGCCCGTTCCCATCCTTCAACGTTGCGGTGAGGCTTAATCCCGCTTTCCATCCGGTCAACTGCACATCGCATTCCAGGCCAGGATCGGTTAGCACATTGGAAGGCCGCACAAAGACATTGGTGATGTGGCAGGGAGCAACAATGCGCAAATACACATCGCGGTATAGACCGCCAAAAGTCAAATAATCGACTTGATTACCATAGGGAGGAATCGATTCTTGCTCGGTGGCATCAACATACACCGTCAAGCAATTCTCGCCCGGCTCAAGGTAAGGTGTAATTTCAAATGAAAACGGCGTATACCCACCCTGATGCATTCCAACAAGCTGATCATTGAGGTAGACTGTACTTTCCAGCATCGCTCCATCAAAATCCAAAAAAACCTGTTGTTCGGGTGCGCACGCTTCAACAGAAAATCGTTTGCGGTAAGTTGACACGAATTGGTATTCAAGATTGTCAACAAAGCGCTGCGTAAACAGCTTGTTGGTATGGGGAAGCGTAACTGATTCAAAACGATCATCTGGCCAGTCGCGCGCAACATATTCCGGAAGAAACAGCCAGCCCTGATTAAAACTCCGAATAATTCTCATGATAACTCTCTCAATTTTACAGCTCAAACCCGGCCAGAAAAAATTGCTTGACTTTTCGATAAAATCCAGTTTATACTAATCAACACAAGTAGTCAACACGTGTTGATAACGAAATTGACCGCAATTCTATTTTCTATTTTGGAGGACAGTTACGATGAAGAAAGCTATTGCTGGTGTGGTAATCGTTGCCCTGCTCTGCATTGCAGGCGCGAACAGTTTGGTATCAGCCCAGGACGTTACGCTGACGCTCTGGGTGTATGACGACGGTCGCCTGGAAGTCCTGACCCAACTCGGCGAAGCATTTGAGGAAGAATATGGCGTGGCCGTGTCGGTGGAAGTGGTGGACTTGAGCGAAATTCGCACGTCGATGACCCTGGGCGCGGCTTCCGGTGAAGGCCCCGACATGATCATCATCCCGCACGATAATCTTGGCCCGTTAGTCGAAAATGGCTCTGCCGCCGTCATCGACCTGGGTGACAATGCAGAAAACTTCCTGCCCAATGCGATTGATGGCTTTACTTACAATGGTGAGTTGTACGGTTTGCCACTGGCAGTTGAAAATATTGGTTTCTTCCGCAACACGGACCTCGTCCCCGAAGCGCCCGCGACCTGGGCCGAAGTGGCCGAGATTTGCCAGGCATTGTACGACGAAGGTAAAGTTGACTCGGCGATTGGTTTCCCCGATCTGACCTACAACATCTATCCACTGTATACGTCGTTTGGCGGCTACATCTTTGGCCGCGACGATACCGGCAACTTCACGGTTGACGATTTTGGTCTGAACAACGAAGGCATGGTTCAGGGCCTTACCTGGGTGAAAAGTCTGGTTGATGCTGGTGTTGTCTCTGAGAACGTGGACTGGGAAGCATCCCATGTGATGTTCGAAACCGGGCGTTCAGCTTTCATTATGACCGGTCCGTGGGCAGTCAACCGCTTTGAAACAGCGGGTGTCCCCTACGCGATCTCAGCTTTCCCGGCAGCAGAAGAAGGTGGCGAACCCGGTTATCCGTTCCTGGGCGTGCAGGGTCTCGTGATCAATGCGACCAAAGAAAATGTGCTGCTGTCACAGGTTTTTGCCGTTGATTTCCTCGCGACTGAAGAAAACTATCAAGCTATCTTTGATGCCGAACCACGTCCCTCGGCATGGGCTTCAATCTTCAACGCAGCCGAAGACCCCAATACGGCAGGCTTCAATGCGGCGGGTGTGGGGGCCGTGCCGATGCCCTCTATTCCAGCGATGGGCTACGTGTGGGACGCCTGGGTCGATGCTGGCTCGCTGGTTTTACAGGATGAACTGTCTCCCCAAGAAGCGTTGGATGGGGCGGTCAATCAAGTCCTGGAACAACTCGAGCTTGACGAGTAATCCGGCTCAGTAAACTATCAACAACAAGTGGCGGCCCAAGCAACCGCCACTTTATACTTGAACCCAAACTGCCATAAATTCTAATTGACGTTTTCTCCCTCACATGCGATCCCATAGTGGCTATACAGTGTGAACTTAATTGGAAATACTTTTCAACTAATAGCTAGATCACGAGCAGAAAAAAATGAAAACCGCGAATATTAAACTATCTCTATTCAATTATGCGCTTAATCTTGGCGTGATGGGGGTAATCCTCATCGCAATCCTGCGCGTAATCTTGCTGCTCTATGCGGATGGGTTATACCCGTTGGCGTCGGTTTTGAGCGCAATCGCCGTTTTCCTGGCTATAATTTACTTACGCCGGCGTTTTACCCCGGTCCGGTGGTTTGGGATTGGCATCGCGCTGGCGCTGCTTTTCACCCTGTACCCTATCCTTTACACGTTTTACCTCAGCACAACCAACATGAAAAGCGGCCACCTGATGACCAAGCAGCAAGCGATCAACCAGCTTGAGGATCAAACGTATCTGGTTGAAGGTGACCAATCCTATGGGTGGACGGCCTTTGTTAATCCCGGCGGCGAGTACGCTTTGTGGCTGATGCCGGATGAGGGCGCAGGGTTATTAGCGTTTCCCGGCGAGCCGCTTGAGGAGGTCCCCCCCGGCGAAAAGGGGGTGGGCGAACTGGATGAAGATAGGATTCCCATATCGCTGGAGGGATATGAGCGGCTGCCGCAAAACAAGACGGTCGCCATTATTGCCCAGTTGGGCGAAATCAATTTTGGCGAAGACCCCAACATAGTCCGCATTCGTTCTTTGCGCGAGGCGGCCCCGCTCAAACAAAAATACCAGTATGACTCCGATCTGGATGCAGTTGTTGATCTTGAAACCGGGGAGATTTACCGGCCAATTGACGGTACATTTACCTCAACTGAAGGCGCGGAATTAGCCCCAGGCTATATTGTGTTTGCCGGGGTAAAGAACTTTGATAGTTTTCTGGGCAACCCCGGTTTTCGAGAACCGCTTTTCCAAATTTTGCTGTGGAATATTTCATTTGCTTTCTGGTCGGTCGCATTGAGTTTTGCCCTGGGATTGGTGGTGACACTGCTCTTTGAGGGCTTACCAGGTAGTCGTATTATCCGTGCCCTGCTGATTATTCCCTGGCCTATTCCGGTGTTGATCTCCATTTTGATCTGGCGCAGTATGCTTGATCCCGATGTGGGTTTTGTTGCCCCTGTCCTTGAGTCGATCTTTGGTAGTTCCCCGGCTTGGTTCCAGGACAAAAACTGGACGCGTATCGGCGTCATTATGGTCAATGTGTGGTTATCTTACCCGTATTTCTATGTTATTTCGGCAGGGGCAATCCGGTCGATTCCCCATGAAATCTATGATGCAGCAGTGGTCGATGGCGCTGGCCCCTGGAACAAGTTTTATCACATTTCGCTGCCGCTGCTGCTGCGCATTCTGATGCCACTGCTGATCGCATCATTCACCTTCAATTTCAACAATTTCAATGTGATTTACATTTTCAACTTCGGCAAACCGGCGATGCCGAACACGGTTGTTCCAATGGGGCATACAGATATTCTCATCTCGTTCGTTTACCGGCTAGCATTCATCACGACGAATGTCACGAACTACGGTTTGGCCGCTGCGATCACCGTCATGTTGTTCCTGTTGATCGCCATTATGGTCGTGTTCCAGGCGCGCTTTACAAATCTCTTTCGTGAGGTGGATTAATCATGGCAAACACACTCAAAATAAATCAACCGAGCTGGTTCAGCTATACTCGACGAACAAAATGGGCCAGTTTCACCATTCGTTACCTGATCGCTTTGGTTCTCATCCTGTTTGCAGTGGTCCCCGCGCTATGGGTGGTATCGGCATCGTTTAACCCGGCCAAATCGCTGATCGGGGGCACATTGTTCCCCAAGAATCCCGATTTGTCCAATTATGACGAACTGCTCTATAACGATTTCTTCCCCTATTTAACCTGGCTGGGCAACTCGATTAAAATTGCTTCGATCACAACAGTTTGCACAGTGATAATCACCTGCCTGGCGGGGTATTCGCTCTCCCGTTTTCGCTTTAAGTGGCGTCAGCAGTTCATGATCGCCATTTTGATCTTGAATATTTTCCCGCCCATTCTGGGAATGGTCGCCATTTACACTACTATCCAGCAACTTGGCCTATATGTGTCCCAAATCGGGCTGGACTCGCATGGAGGCTTGATTCTGATCTATGTGGCCGGTTCGATGGGCATCAATGTGTTGATGGTCAAAGCTTATATTGACACGATCCCAACCGAATTAGATGAATCGGCACTAGTGGACGGGGCCACCCCGGGGCAGACGTTCCGGCACATCATTTTCCCCATCATGCGCCCCATCGTGATTACCATCGGCGTTCTCACATTCATTGCCGCGTATGGCGATTTTGTGATCGCACGTGTGCTGCTCAAAAGCTCTGAGAAACTCACAGTCATGGTTGGTATCCAGTTGTTCCAGACCGACCGTTTTGATCAGGACTTTGGCATGATCACGGCGGGCGCGGTTTTGGCAGCGATTCCGATCATTCTTATTTACATTCCCCTTCAACGCTATGTTATTGATGGGCTGACCGCCGGTTCGGTTAAAGGGTAATGACCGTGCGCTACAATTTAATTGGTGTAATTTTAGGCATCTTGCTCGTGCCCGTTGGGCGGGTCGCGCAAGCTCAGCCCGCCGAACCGCATTTTTACTTTGGCGTTGACCTGTCCTATGCGAATGAAATGGACGATTGCGGCGCAGTTTATCGCGAAAATGGCGAACCGCGCGATCCGTTCGTGTTGTTCAGCGAGCGCGGCGCGAATCTGGTACGGGCGCGCTTGTGGCACAATCCCGATTGGACCGACTATAGCACGCTGGACGATGTTAAGCGCACCTTCGCCCGCGCAAGCGCGGCGGGCATGGATACCTTGCTGGATTTTCACTACTCTGACAATTGGGCTGATCCGGGGAGGCAGGCGATCCCAGCGGCCTGGGCTGATCTGGCTAATGATGATCAGGCAATGGCGGACGCGCTCTATGTGTACACCTACGACGTGTTGAGCGATCTGCACACCGAAAATTTGACACCTGCATTTGTGCAGGTGGGCAATGAAATTAACCCCGGCTTGCTCAAAGATGGCGCACCGCAAGATTGGCCGCGCGATGCCCTCTTGATCAATGCGGGGATTCGCGCGGTGCGTGATTTTGCTGCCGAAACGGATACCAACCCGCTGATCATTCTGCATGTCGCCCAACCTGAAAATACTGGCTGGTGGTTCACCGAAGCCGAAGCACACGGCATCACCGATTTTGACGTGATCGGCATTTCATACTATCCGCAGTGGAGCGTGTTTTCGATGGGTGATATGGGAACGCACGTCAGTTATCTGCGCCAGCGTTTTGGCAAAGAAGTAATGGTTGTCGAAACCGCCTACGGTTGGACTCGCGATGCAGTGCATGAAACGGCTGACAATATCCTGGATCAAGGTGTGCGCGGTTATCCCTTCTCGCCGGACGGGCAGTGGCGTTTCATGACCGATCTGACGCAAAGCTTGATCAGCAACGGGGCGCTCGGTGTGGTCTATTGGGAACCGGCCTGGGTATCCACCCAATGCTCTACGCGATGGGGACAGGGATCGCACTGGGAGAACGCAACCTTCTTTGATTTCCAGAACGATAACGAAGTTTTGGAAGGAATCAACTTCCTGAACCATGATGCGTATCTATACCCGGCTCAAACGGCAGATGGCCTGATCGAGGATGGATACGGCGAGCCACTGGTGCGTGACGGGGTCGGTGACGTGCTCGACAGCATCGCCGCCCTGGATTTGACCGAACTCTATGCCACAACTGATGAAAACTACCTATCCATTGCCACTACCATCGCCGGAGCTGTGTATTCGGAAGAAGGCAGTTACCTGTACTATTTCGATACCACCCATAATACGCAGGGTGCGGATGTCGATGTTGCCCGACGACCGATCACCGTTGCCGATCCGTTTAAACCCGAATTTCGCTTAGACATCAAGATCAGGAATGAAAGGGGGACGATAACGGGCAGCCCTAGTTTTTACGCCTGGATCGAGGGCGAATGGGAAGAACTCACTTTTACCGGCAGCATGGCAATTTCGTCAAGTGACACCTCGGTCATTGAAATCCAGCTTCCCCTGGTATTTTGGGGTGATGCTCCAGCAGTCCAGATCGCCGTACTGAGTACCGATCGAGGACGCGTGCATACTGCCGGTGATATTCTGGGCACATATTTCACGCCGGCAGACTGGTCAGAAGCACTTGTGCTTAGTACGTTTTTTGAATTTGCGCTGGATTAGTTCCAAGGTACCAGCCCATATTGATCCATGCATCCTGCGTCAGTTTAAACGCAGCCTTTTGTGTTTCGCCTAGTTGGAGCGCAAGGCGTTAAAAACCTTCAGTTCCTTGACTGGGGGCTGATATTTGCCACGACATCACGGATATAGAGTTGGACAATTTCAATCCCTGCTCACCGCCCTGTATTGGCATTTTCCGTACTGACTGCGGCGAAGTTACAGCAATTTGCAGGTTGCTATACTGAAATTGCGTGTGACTCAAGCCGTAATCAAAGAGGTGAAGTGGGCTGTCAGGTGCATCGGTATACCGGGAATGCCGCCGGTCATTTTTGCGGCAGGGGGCAGGCTGTTGGATAATGATTGTAATGTAAAGGAACCTGTCTTACATTACGCGGAAACGCTAGTTTTCGATTGACAAGATTACCGCATGAGTTGTTATTCGTTAGTAGACTGTAGAAGCTGCCCGATGCGCATCCAATGCAATCCAACTTCGCGTCCGATCTCGCGATAGCTCATACTCTGCGCGCGTAGAGTCAGGATCGTTTCGCGCAATTTTTCTTTGTCAGGGTGCCGCAAATTGGCCTCGGTTGAGGGAGACAAGGGGACTTTGAAGGGGGGCATATGCCTGATCTACAGTACGTAGCCCCTCGCAATTTTGTCACGTAGTGTTGACAAAAATTCTCTGTTGTATGCGACAATAATAGACAGAAATCTTTGGGATGGTCACATAAGCAAGTTTGCAGTGAGATTATTGCAATGAATCGCACCTGGCACGCTCCGTTTTTCCGACATCCAACTCGCCAGGCAGCGCGATCTGTGGAGCATAACTCAAAGTGGCAAGTAGCGGATTTCACCTTGCCATTCGTTCTCTTCGCTGGCGAGTACAATCAACTCGAGCGCCTCGATTACTTCGCCGACTGGCTTGGTGCCATGCACGAGAAACAGACCGGGCACAGGCAATTCGGCATTGATTCGTTCGTAGAAATAGCCGCGCATGGTGTTGACATCGTGCGTCAAGACAATGAAGTGACACTCCGCACCGACTAAAGTCGGGCGGCTTCTAAAGCCGCCAGCGGTTCTCGCCGGAGCGAGCCATTTCCCCGGTGTCGACGGGACTACGCTTTCCCCGTACATCGACGGGGTGACGATACTTTGGTTCGGGTGCTGGATAGCGCCCCAGTTCATCGAACGCATAGCGGGAAGCGATATTGGCCGCGCCTACAACATCTCTGTGAAACCGGCTGCCACAATGCGGACACTCGAAAATACGCCCTTTTGGTTTGTGACGCTGCCCACAAGCGGGGCAAGTTTGTGTGGTATATCGTTCAGAAACCTTATCGTGGACTTGAATACCCACTTCAGCC
>JAFGJA010000620.1 GCA_016929355.1 Anaerolineae bacterium
CTCGTTGCCGACTTCGCGCACGGCGTTGTTCATCATCAGGCTGACTGCGCGTAGCACGTCATCCGAAGCGACAAACCCGTACATCTCGCGGAAACTATCCAGGCCCATGATCGTGACCAGCAAGACGGACCAGGGCAGATCGCTGAGCAGCAGCGAATTCAGTCTTTCATCGACGGATGGACCTTCGGGCAAACTCGTGACCGGATTCACCAGCGAAGCCAGACTCGCGCGGCGCAGCGCATTACGCACCCGCAACCGGAGTTCCTGAATGTCAAACGGCTTGGTGATGTAATCGACCACGCCTAATTCCAGGCCGGATAATTTATCCACTCTATCGCGTTTTTCCGTTAAAAAGATGATCGGGACATCTTGGGTGCGGCGGTGCGTGCGCAGGCGGCGACAAACCTCATACCCGTCAATATCGGGCAGCCGAATGTCTAGGACGACCAGATCGGGTGGATTTTCGGTGGTCATCTTAACGGCTTCTTCGCCCCAGGCCGCCGTTTCCACGCCGTACCCCTGGACGCGGAAATAGGCATTCAGCATTTCAGACAGGTCAAGATCGTCTTCCACGATCAAAATTTGAGACTTTTCCGTCACGGCGTCCCCCTTGTTGGGTTTGCACAGTTAACGTCACTTCAACACAGGTTTTTACAACGCGCACACAACCTACCTACCGTGGGGCGATAGGTTCGGCTGAGGCGTAACTTGCCAGCGAAATCGACGAAGCCCTAAACCAGCTTTTCGAGTTCTTTGACCGCGCGTGACATATCCAGGAAGATCAACCCCAGTTTGGCCTGTTCGCGGGCCAACACGGTTAACACCGCTTCTTCCCCGATATTCATCAAGATCACGAAGCCGCTTTCACCCTTAACATAAACCTGGTCCAGGGTTCCACGTCCCAATTCGCTTGAAATTCGTTCACCGAGCGATAGCATGGCTGCTGACATCGCCGATACGCGATCTTCTTCGATGTTGCCCGGCAGTGATGAGGCCATGCTCAAGCCATCCACACTGACCACTGCTGCCGCTTCAACATCGGGCGAGCTAACCTGCAAATCGCGCAAGCGTTCTGCTAACTGATCATTGCGTGATTTCGCCAATGGTACACTCCTGATGGTTTTGACTATACTTATTATAACATATTAAATAACGAGGACTCAACCTATTAAGGCCAGGGTCTACCAACGCCTAAATGGATTGCTGCAATGAATGCCTTGTTGTGTGCCGTACTGTAGCACAGCGCCGATCCCTTGTCAAGCAGACCGCGTCCGATTCTTAACGAATCACAAAATCTATTATCAATCTACCACTATTGGCGCTAAAAAACACCCACTGATTCGCCGTCGCGCGCGAAATTCATCAAATTTTCGTTAATTTTGTTGCTGTTGAGTCGCCACACTTCCGCTATAATGTGGGATAATACGCTTGCCTTTTTGGATAATGAGGGATATTGACGCCGCCCATGCAACGTTGGCGCTGGTTATGGATTTGGGTTGGGGTGTTGGTGGCAGGCTGCGGTCAGGTCTGGTCGTCAGGCAATTCACCATCCCCAACCAGAGAACCAACCTTGCCTTTGCTAGGCTATACGTTGCTGCCTCCATCTTTCACCCCGTCGATCTGGCCGCGTTATACGGCGACGCCCCTGCTGATGACGGATACCTGGACTGCCCCGCCGATCATTAATCTGAGCGGCACGACCTGTTACGAAACGCCGGTAGATAGTCTGGTGTGCCTCGGCCAATTTCATAATCCCCTGTCCGTTCCGCTTGAGCATGTGATGGTGACGGTCCAATTATTGGCCCCGGACGGGCTGCCGTTGGCGGCTGGTGATGCGCTGGTGGCGCGGTGGATGATTCCGCCTGCGGCAACCGGTCCGTACCGGGTGATCTTTGACCGGATTCCTGATGGGTATGCGGGCGTCTATACTTTTGTGCAGTCTGCCCAACCCATATCTGATGCCGCTCCGTATGCCGCCTTAACGATCCAGCCCGTATCCGGTATGTTTGTCCTCGATCAGTATCAAGTCACCTTATCGCTGATCAACCGCACAGCGCGCCCGGTGGAACAAATTGCGATCACGATGGTGCTGTTAGATCGTGATGATCGCGTGACGGGGTTCCGGCGTGTCTTGTTAGACGCGGATCGCCGGATCGCGCCGGGCGAATCGGTGACGCTGACGATGAAGGTGATTCCGCAAGGGGAAAATACGGTGGGGTTTGATGCGTTTGCCGAAGGCTTTTTTGTGGGGGAGTAGGGGATGCATTATATGTTTTAGTACAGCGTAGCGAAAATAGGTCAATGGTTTTTGTAGGGGCGACTTTGTAAAGCCCAGGGAGGGTTTGCAAACCCTCCCCTACAAATCACAGCCGGATTTCCGCCAAGTGTACTAGGTTGGAGAATCATTGACCACCCGCGCCAACGCCGCCCATTCCGCTAAGGTAAGCGTTTCCGCGCGGCGCTGCGGATCGATACCCGCTTGCGTGAGCAGATCGCCCGCCTGCGTTTTGGCGACGTGTAACCCGTTGCTGATCGCGTTGCGGAGTTGTTTCCGTTTCTGACTGAATCCGGCGCGCACCACGCGGAAAAATAGCGCTTCATTTGGCACATCAACCGGGGGCGTATCATACACGTCGATCCGCACCACTGCCGAATCCACATCCGGGCGCGGCCAGAAAACCGCCGGACTCAAGCGCATGACGATTTGCGGTTGGCCGTAAAATTGCACGCTGACCGCGAGCAAACTCATATCGCCCGGTTCCGCGATGAGGCGTTCGGCCACTTCGCGCTGCATGGTCAGCACCATACGCTGCGGGCGCGGCAGCTTTTCGAAGACATGGCGCATGATCGCGCTGGTGATGTAGTAGGGGACATTCGCCACGACGGTATACGGTTTTGGCTGCGCCATCGTGCCCAACCGATCCCCCAGATCGATCTCTAATATGTCGCCATGTACGATCTCAACCGGGGCTTGCTGCGCGAAGCGCTGCCGCAGGATGGGCACGAGGCGATCATCCAACTCGACGGCGATCACGCGCGCGGCGTGATCGGCCAACACCGCCGTAAGGTTGCCCGTACCGGGGCCGATCTCTAAGACGGTGGTATCCGGTGTCAGGTCCGCGCTGGCGACGATCTTGTCGAGCGTATGCGGATCGTGGAGGAAGTTCTGACCGAGACTCTTTTTGGGCGCGATGCTGTGCTGTTCGAGTAGCTGGCGATCATTCATGGGGTCTGTTTCAGGATACTTTCTCAGGGCAACTGATCACACGCGGCACGGGTTGGCGGTTTACCTGCTCACTGATGATCTGGCGTTCCGTTTCGATGCCATCTTCATAACGTACCCGGATGTGATGCTCCAATTCGCCATCAACGCCCGGTTGTATCTCAATCGGGTCATCGCAGGTGATACCCGCCTCGAACTGCGCATCGGTGGAGTATGGAATCGGTTCAGTTTCGGTCACGATGTCTTCGGTCACGCGCACCAGCCGGATTACCATATCAGCTTCGAGCGGGCTGTCTTCCGATGGGATCGTGATGTCCTGGTCGATAGGCGCAAGGCCCAGATACGCCAGCGCATCACCCACCGTTGGCCCCACTGCGCGGGTATCGAGCGTGCGCCCGTCCGCGATTACCGTGACCGGGACCGAGCGATCAATCTCGATCACCATGCCCGCAACAATGGGCGCGCTGAGGTCCGGCGTGATGCGATCCGCCAGATAAAGCGTAATGTCCGCTTCATCAAGGGCTTGGCCCACGTCAGATTGTGTCGTGTAGAGGGTTTGCACCTGTTCGCTGTCTGTTTTATCGTCTGCGCTGCGATCAATAAGCATGATCGGCACACTGCGCAGCACGACGAGTGTCTGAAACGGCGTGTTCCAGGCGCGATCTTGCAGCGCTGCCACCGCATAGGTTTGTCCATCGACGCGGATCAGGTCATGCGGGGCGATGGTAATCTGCTGGTTATTCAGCACATCTAGGGGGTGGGTGGCCTGGGTGCGGACCTGCTGCACCGTGCCATCGGCGCTAATGGCGATGAGGCGGGCTTTTTGCACCGTGATCGTATCGCCATCATGTAAGGGGGCTGTCGGGTTGGGGGATACATGATCTTCAGGATCGATCAGGACCCCGGCTTCATCCAGGGCCGCGCCAACCGTATCCGCCTGGGTTTTGAAGCGGTACACCTCACTGCCCATCGTCACGCGGATCGACTTTTGCGCCAGGAGGTTGTTCAGGTTATAGGATGCGAGCAGCGCACCGACCAACAGCAGGCTGATAAATACCCAACCGCGCCGTCCACATCGAATCGCTGCCAAAAAGAGATGCACAGGTTATGCCCATCCGCTTACCCGACAGAAAAAACGCCCATCACCGTTCAAAAAAGGCTCGGAAAAACCGAAAAAACGGCGATTGCGAACAGGTTGCTCGGGCCAGGCACTCCTGCGGCACCCAGGGTAAAGCCCTTAGTGCTGCTGCCTTCCGGCCCTGACACGGTTCGGACGCCCTGCC
>JAFGJA010000621.1 GCA_016929355.1 Anaerolineae bacterium
ACGGTGGTGGCAACGGCGGCGGGTGGAATCGGGGCGTTGGGTGATGATCATAATCAGGCGGTGATCCGCGCGGATGTGGCGCGGTTGTTGGATGATAACACGCTCAACGCCGATCCTGCTGTAATTCTGCAAACTGATACCCCCGGTAAGCGGGATGCTGTCGCGCGAGTGGGCGGACCCTTCGCGCGCGTGATCCCGTTCACGACGCCGGAAGAAGCCAGCCAGCAGTTAGGGCGCGTGATCGTTGGCAATCCGGGCGCAGAACCCTATGATCTGAGCGTGACGTTTACGCTCCGGCGCGGCGCTACAACCACGCAGGACACGATCACCATCGTCGCGACGACGGACGCGCACATCATCGATACGCCGTTCGCCTGGGATGGGGCACTGGTGACTGCGCAATGGTCAGCCGAGATCGCGCTAACGTGGCGCGGTGCAACGCTGACTTATAGCTATCAAAGCGCACCGCTATTCCCTGCGATCCCGGTGTGGCGGTATCAGGTGGTCGATGTGACGGATGATGAGCCTCAGACGATTTTGGATTGGACCCCGCATATCTACACGGCGGTCAAGGCCAATGTGATCGAAGGGCACGATCTGACGTTGTGGCATGATTACCTGCCGCAGATCAACGCCGGGACGCAATTAGCAGCGCATTGCACGACGACGATTATCAGCCCGGCTGCGCGCGAGGTGGTGCTTAAACTGTTTGCGCGTCATGAGGTCGAACTGACGCTAAACGGCGCAGCACTGACCGTCCCGCCGGAAGATGCCAGTCAAGCCGTCCAACCGCCGTTTTACCGTCCGATGCGTACCTTGACCGGAATGACATTGCGCGCGGGTGAGAATGTGCTGGCGGTGACGATCCGCCCGCCATCCGACCCGGCGGCAGTGGGTTGGCCGTTCTGGGGGATGGGTGCGGCGCTGGTCACGCCGGAGGGATCGCCGATGCCGGATTTGGCGTATAAGTAGAACCTCACCCCCGGCCCCCTCTCCACCCGGCGGAGAGGGGGAGTCAGGCGCACGGTCAAGTCCCCTCTCCATCGCATGGAGAGGGGATTTAGGGGTGAGGTAAATAAGAGAGAGCGTTACTTGACTAAGGAGAAACACCATAATGACAACTGTAAAATGGGGCATTTTAAGCACGGCGCGCCACGCGGCGAATACCTGGATTCCGCAAGCGCATAACTCACCCAGTGGTGAAGTGGTCGCTGTGGCGAGCCGCGATCCCCATCGCGCGCAGCAGTTCGCCGCAGCCAATAACATTCCCAACAGCTATGGGAGCTACGAAGCGCTGCTCGCGGATGACACCATCGACGCGGTGTACATTCCACTGCCCAACCACATGCACAAGGAATGGGCGATCAAGGCGAAAGAAGCGGGTAAACATGTGATGTGCGAAAAGCCGCTTGGCCTCAACGCAATGGAAGCGGTAGAGATGGTCGAAGCGTTCAAAGGCTCCGATCTCAAATTTGCCGAGGCGTTCCAATGGCGGCACAGCCGGCAGGCGCAGCGTTTGCGCCAGATCGTGCAAAGCGGCGAGATCGGCGATCTGCGCTTCATCGACGCGGGCTTTAGCTTCCCCCTGGATCGGGAAGGTGACATCCGGCGCAACCCGGAAACGGGCGGCGGCGCGCTGTATGATGTGGGCTGCTACACGGTGGCGGCGACGCGCTTCATTGCCGATGCCGAACCGCTCACCGTGACTGCGCAGATTTATTGGGGCGATTATGGCATTGATGAACTGGTCGTCGCCACGCTCGAATTTCCGAATCATGTGCTGGCGCATCTCAACTGCTCGTTTATTCTGCCCCTGCGCCGCTACTACGAAGCCGTGTGCCGTGATGGATCGGTGCTGGTGGAGCACGCCTATAATCCGAACGGGCTGAAAAATAAGGTAATCCAGCGCGGGCAGGATCACGAAGTGGTCAAAACGCACGTTCTCGGCAGGGATAACGAATATCTGCTGCTGATCGAAGACTTCAACCGCGCTGTGCTCGATGATCGTGATCCGCTCTATGGCGGCGATGATGCGATCAAGAACATGAAGGTGATCGACGCGATCTATAAGGCCAGCGAAACCGGCACGCGGGTTGAGGTTGGGTAGACGGACGAGATCAGAATATTCGTAGGGGCGGACCAGCGTGTCCGCCCACACCACGCCGGGAGCACACACTGGTGCTCCCCTACCCTACCGGCTCATTTGCGGCGGCTGTCATCCCCCATTTAATACATTATGACGAATCCTGGATTCACCCTTGCTTACGGCACTAAGCGCGGCAATAATAGGAGTCTCTGTCCATTGAGATGAGGTATAGTGAAGCCGTATGACTTCCCAAACCGCCCCTAAACGCCGTTTGCTGCCGACGAACCAGAAAACGCCCGCCTCCTCCTCTCCGACAACCCCTTCAACTGAGACTGAAACTGCACCGGATGGTGAACCACCAGCTAGTCGGCGGCGCAGCGACTTTATCCGCTTCCTCGGCTATGTTGCGCCATACAAGTATATGGTCCTGCTGGCCTCGATTGGCGGCATGGTCAAATTTGGCGTGCCCCTGCTCATCCCGCAGATCACCCAGCATTTAATCGACCATGTATTTTTAAGCACGACGCTCACCAAAACCCAAAAACTGAACGAGTTATACAAGCTCATCGGCGGGACGATGGTGCTCTACGTGTTTTTCTGGTCGCCCTGGGTCTATGCGCGCCATTATTTTGCGGGTAAAGCCGGGCATAAATCTGTGTTTGATCTGCGCGTGGACCTCTATTACCGCATCTTGCGCATGTCGGCTTCATTTTTTGATCGCAACCAGTCCGGCGCGATTGTGTCGCGGCTGATCAGTGACATTGAGCTGGCGCAGAATCTGGTGGGGTCGGCGCTGACCAACGTCTGGATGGATTTGGTGTCGCTGGTGTTGATCCTGTTTTTCCTGCTGCGGATCGATGTGGGCGTGACGTTAGTTACGCTCGTTACATTCCCGGTGTATCTGATATTGTTTCGCCAGCTTAAGGACCGGATTCAGGCGACGAGTCGCCAGGTACAGCAGGAAATCTCGGAAATTTCCGGCAATCTTCAGGAGAAAATCGCGGGGAACCGGATTGTCCACGCTTTCACGCAGGAAGCGCGTGAGAACCGCTATTTTCAGAGCGAATCCGATCACCTGCTCGATACGACCCTGCACCGGGTCTATCTGCAAAGTATCAATATGATGCTCACGGGCGTAATCGTCCAGCTTGCGCCCCTGATCGTGATGTTGTACGGCGGCTATCGCGTGGTTGAGGGGAGTTTGACCGTCGGACAGTTGGTGGCGGTGAGCCTGTACCTCAGCCCGCTTTATACACCGTTGCAGCGTTTTTCCGAGTTGAACGTGGTCTTTTCGAATTCGATGGCGGCGTTGGCGCGCGTGTTCGAGATCATGGATCAGAAACCGGAAATTCGGGACCGGCCCAATGCGATCAAGGTGGAGCGCGTCGAGGGCCGGGTGGAATTTGACGATGTGTGCTTCGCGTATCACAACGAGGATGAGCCGGAACGCAGCACTGTACTAGAACACATCACCCTGACCGTTGAACCGGGGCAGAAGGTCGCGTTTGTGGGACCAAGCGGCGCGGGGAAAAGTACGATTGTCGGCCTGATCCCCCGCTTTTACGATGTGGATTGGGGCAGCGTGCGGATCGATGGGATCGATGTGCGCGATTACACGGTGAAGTCGCTGCGGAAACAGGTCGGGATGGTGCTGCAAACGCCGATTCTGTTTAGCGGCACGATCCGTGAAAACATCCGCTACGGGCGGCCTAAAGCCTCAATGGAAGAGATTGTCGAAGCGGCGAAGGCGGCGAACGCTTACGAGTTTGTCAATGCGATGCCGCGCGGCTTTGATAGCCAGGTGGGGGAGATGGGGAATTTCCTCTCTGGCGGGCAGAAGCAGCGCATCACGATTGCGCGCGCGTTCCTCAAAGACCCGCGCATCCTGATTCTGGACGAGGCGACTTCTGCGCTCGATACCGAATCGGAGCGCTTGATCCAGGCGGCGCTGGAACGCCTGATGGAAGGGCGCACGACGTTCATTATCGCGCACCGCCTCTCGACCATCGAGAACGCAGACCGGATCATCGTGATGGAACAGGGACAGATCGTGGAAAGCGGGACGCACGCGGACCTGCTCGCGCGGGATGGGGTGTATCACCAGTTGTATACGCCGCAAGCCCTGGCGTGAATTTGTAGGGGCGAGGCGACGCCTCGCCCTGGGCGACCCACCGGGTCGCCCCTACGCAAAATGCGCATTTTCTCAGCAGAATTATTCCCTGCCGTACAAAATCTCGTACAACGTCAGCATGGCCTCAACCACGCGCGGGCCGGGCGATTCGACATACAGCCGGTTATCCAGTTCGAGCACACGCCCGTTTTCAAACGCAGTTAGCGCCGACCAGATCGGATCGTCGGCCATTGATTCGGGCATCGGCGTGGGATCACCGCGCGTAATGGTGAAGATGTAATCCGGGTCTTCATCGAGAATGTATTCCATACTGAGCTGCGTATAACCGGGGAACGGCCCCTGATCTTCGCGCCCATCGGCGATATTTTGCGCGCCCAAAATCGACGCTATATCCCCGAAATAAGTGTCCGATTTGCCGTAGTTGGGTACGCCTAACGTCCCCACAATGATCAGGATGCTTGGCCCGGTTTCGCCCTGCGTCTGACCGGCGGCGGCTTCGGCCATCGCGGTGTAGAAGCCCTCATACGCGGTGGCGAGGTATTCGGCGGTGGTTTCGTGCCACGTCGCCTGACCGAGCGTGCGAATGTTAGCGGGAATGTCGGCGGTGGTCAGCGTGATCACGGCCAGCGTCGGCGCAATGGCTTCCAGCTTATCCATGATCGGCACATTCAACTGCCCGTTGGCGATGATCAAATCTGGTTCGAGCGCGGCGAGCGCTTCGAGATTGGGTTGGTAGCCACTGCCAAAGGTGGGCAAACCGGCGGCGGCGGGGGGATAATCAATGCCATCGGTGACGCCAACGGGGGTGACGCCAATCGCAAACAGCATTTCGATGATCGAGGCGCTCATGCCCACGACGCGCTGCGGCGGCGCGTCAATCGTGACCGGGCGGCCCATAAAATCCAAAACGGTGCGCGGGGCGGTATCATTACCGGCATCCTGCGCATACGCGGCGGGGGCAAGCAAGACCAGGATCAGACTCAGCGCCAGAATGATCAGTACGCCACGATGAGATAGACGGTTCATGTGTAATTGCTCCTTTATAGGCATCATACGTGTTTGAAAATTGGACTGTTTTCTGCAAT
>JAFGJA010000622.1 GCA_016929355.1 Anaerolineae bacterium
GCCGATGCAGCCTGGCAGCGCACGCGGGGATCGGGGCTGCCGTTCACGGTGGATCGGGAAATCGGCGCAGCGTGCAAGCTGCCGGTGGATAATCCCGACGATCCCGACGCGGACGATCCCGATCCGTTCACGTGGCAATACGCGGCGTGGCTGGCGGATCAGCGCGATCAGGCGGAACGGCGGCGCTTATTATACGTGGGCGCAACCCGCGCGCAGGATTATTTAATCGTGAGCGGATCGTTAAATCGTTTGCCGGAAAAATCGTGGCTGGCACAGTGGATCGCGGCGTTGGGCATTTTCGAGGAGGATTTGACGCCGGATGACGAAGGTGCAATGTTGCACTTTGATTGGGGACGCTGCGCGCTGCATGTGCCCCAAACCGTCACCCTGCCCGATCACCTGACTGCACCGGATACGGATCGCCCCGGTTGGCGCGATCCGGTCTTGGCGGACGCGATCCAAAGCGGGACACGAATCGCGGGGGTAGACGCTGCGCTGCCGCCGCTACTGGCTGCTGTGCCACTTGATCTCGCAGCCCCGGCACGCGCGCTCACGGCGACGAATCTCGCCGCATTAGGTCGCGCCCAATTCTACGATCCCACCGCGCGCGGACAGATCGCCTTCCGCAACGCGATTTTGCACGACGCGCCTGATCCCGTGCGCCCTTTACCGGATCGCATCACGGGTGTGCAGGATTTGCGGCGTGTGATCGGGGAAATGGTCCACCGGGCGCTGCAAGCCTGGATCATGCCGGATACCACCCCCCGCGAAGAGATTCTAAAACGCTTGCGCACCTATGCCTGGGGCGCGGGCCTCAGTGACGCGGATCAGATCGAAACGGCGGCGATTGAAGCGGCGGGACTCGTGCAGCAGTTCGCGCACAGCCCCGCGCGTATGGAATTGGATCGCGCCCAACAAATCTACCGCGAACTCCCCTTCGTCTACCGGGTGGGCGAACGCACGATTCATGGCGTGATCGATGTGCTGTATTTTGATGGCAAGCAGTGGACTGTGATGGATTACAAAACGGCGCAGGTTGATTATGGCGCAGCGCGGCACAATGCCCAACGCTATTACCTGCAAGTGGGCATTTACGCGCGCGCAGTGGAAGCCCGCACCGGGCAAATCCCGGCAGCACAGTTGTATTACATCCACCCGGCGCGCCTGATCACGGTCACGCCGGAGGATTGGCAGCCCGCGCTAGACCGTTTAGAGGATGATCTGCGCGCGGCGCTGGGAGCGCAGTAAACGATGATGCTCAAAACCGAAGAAAAACAGACACCTATCAATCGTGCATTACTTAAAACCGGCCTGGCACGCGCGGGGAATCTCGCGCTGGCGCTGCTGATCTTTTTCGCCTGCTGGACCGCGCTCGCCGCCTACCTGGACCACCGACCCTCCTATACAGGCCGCAGCGTCATGCCCTACGCCTGGGAGGTGATCCCGACCTTTATTGAACAAATACAAGGCGATCTCTGGGATCATACCATCGTCAGCGCGGGGCGCGTGTTGAAAGCGATCTTTTTCGCAACGATCATCGCTACGCCTATTGGCATGGGCCTGGGCCAGATTCGCGTCCTGAATCGCATTTTTGCGCCGCTCATCGGTCTGGTGCATCCGATCCCCAAAGTGGTTTTTCTGCCCGTGATTCTGGTCGTGATGCGCGCGGGCGAAACGTCAAAGGTATTTCTGATCGCGCTGATCCTGTTCTTCCAGATTCTCGTGGTGGTGCGCGACGAAGCCGCCAGCCTGCGCCCCGAACTGATCCAATCCGTGCGATCATTGGGGGCGGGGCGGCGCGCGCTGTTTCGTTATGTGTACGTGCCCGCCTCGGTTCCGGCAGTGCTAACCGCGCTGCGTGTCTCGATAGGGACCGCGATTGCCGTGCTGTTCATTGCGGAACAGTATTCCACGCGGGAGGGACTCGGCTACTATATCGTCACGCTGACGTGGCAGCGCTTGCGTTACGAGCAAATGTACGCAGGCATCCTGGCGATGTCGCTGCTGGGCTTGACGCTGTATGTGGTGGTTGATGTGCTGGAACGGATCGTCGGACGCTGGCGACACGTCAGCGATTCGTGAATTTTCACAGACATTGAACGGATGAGGGATCAGTCTTGATCCCTTTTGGCGCAGTTGCTCTCCCCATAGGGTCTAATCAAGCGGGGGGTCCTGCCAGATAAATTTGATGCGCAGCACTAAGGAGCCAAGCATCAATTCATCACCATCACGCAAAACGCGCGGTTGGTTCGGGTACATCCATACCCCGTTAAGATACGTGCCGTTGGTGCTTTCCAGGTCCATCACATGCAGCGTATCCTCACGCTTCATGATCACCAGATGCCGCCGCGAGACCCCTTTATCGAGCGCCCCATACGGAATCAGATCAAGGTCGGGCATTTCATTGGTTTCCTGTGATGCCCGCCCAATGATAAAATCGGCTTCGACTTCGATTTCTACCGGATCGACTTCGAGACCGCGCAGCATAATCAACAGCTTGGCCCGTTCGCCCAAAACCGCTTCGCCATACCGCGCCGTGCGTTCAATTTCGAGCGGCTCAGGAATTTTGCGCGTCGTGGGCGGCGGCGCTTTTTTGACCAGCGTATCATCTTTCGTTTTTTCCGGTCCCCCGTTCGCCAATTTGTCAGTAATGACTGCATCAGCCTTCGCGTCGCGGGTCGCCTGCTCAGTTTTGACAGGTGCATCAACACTGGTCTTTGATTTAGCAAGCATGGCTTGTGTCTCTTCAGATACTTGCAATTTGGTCTTTTCTGTATCGTCAGTCATAGGTTCCCCAAACTATAAAACTACCCCATGTGAAAATTTAACCCTACAACTAATTTTAACAGAAAGCGGATCGATCTGCTGCCCCCAAGTCCTGGGCGGGTACATCATAAAAAATGAGGAGCAGGCTAACCCGCTCCTCACTGTATTGCTTATGAGGGGTAATGCACGCATTACCCGTTAGAGAGCTACCGGCGCGACTACTCCGTGATCACACCCGTTTCGAGTTCGCCAGAGATCAACGCCGCAGCAATATCTTCCAACTCGGCCTTAACCTCATCGGGGACCATCTCGTCGAAATCATGGAAGGGAGCCAAACCACCCACGCCCATGAAGTTGCCGGGTTCGACTTCTTCATCAACGATCAGCGTGATGATGTCGGCCACACCCTGATCCAAGACCTTCATCGCGCTTGAGATGAGGCACGGATGCGCTTCGGGGACGGTCAACCACTGGTCGGTGTCCACACCGATGCAGAACGGCGGCGGAGTACCTTCACCAACCGCGCTCGCTACTTCGATCAAACCACCATTACCAGTCTTGCCACCCGCCGCGAAGATCACGTCTGCGCCCTGATCCAGCGCGGTACGGGATGTGGTTGCACCCCACTCAGGATCGGTGAACGCCACATCAATCGAACCGGGATGGTAGGTCGAGAGGATAGTCAAATCAGGATTGGTATACAGCGCACCCGCTTCAAAACCTTCCTTGAAGCGCACCACTGCCGGAACCTGATCCGTACCCAACACAGCACCAATCGTGCCGGAAACGGTCATCCGCGCGGCCAACACACCAGCCAGGAAGCCAGCTTGATCTTCGGGGAACAGCAAGCCGGTCACATTGTCGCGTTCTTCGTAATAGGACTGATCTTGATCCACGCCGATGAACCACACGTCGGGATAGTTCCCTGCCGCTTCAATCGTGGCGGTTCCGAGCGCATAACCAACGGTTACGATAATGTCGTAGTCGTTTTCGGCAAATTCAGCGATATTCTCGGCGTAGTCTTCCGCGCTTTCGGTCTGGATGTAATCCACTTCCGCGCCGCACACTTCGGCGGCCAACACACCATTCCATGAGCTTTCGTTAAAGCTGCCGTCATCAATCTCGCCAACATCGGTGACAAGGCCAATGCTGTAATCACTCAGATCGTACTCGTCACAATCGATCAGGTTGGGAGCTTCGTCTTCTTGACCCATAACCAGATTGGCCGAGGTCAACACAAAAACTAATACGAAAAGTGTCAAAAGAAAGCGTTTCACTGCACATTCTCCTATGAATATAGGTTATCTAGTTGCATCCGACGATGCACGTTTAGTATACCCAATGATGTGATCTTGGGAAAGATCACACGCGGCTAGAATCCTAGAAATTTGTTAGAATCTTACGAGAAACACGACAAATACTCACGGAAGGTAAACCATTTGACCGCTCACCCTGAAACTCATGCTGATTATGTGCAGGATATGTTTGGGCGAATTGCCCAACGTTACGACCTCATGAATCGCCTGATGACCTTTGGCCAGGACCAACGCTGGCGGCGTTTCGTGATCCAGCAAGCGCGCATCCCGGCGGGCGGGTGGCTGCTGGA
>JAFGJA010000623.1 GCA_016929355.1 Anaerolineae bacterium
AATGTGCTATAAACGGACTTCTGTTGCAACGGTCCCGTTGGTATCTACCGTGAAAGCGGCCTGTTGGTTCGCCCACGCTACCGTATAGTCGCCTAAGAAGCCGTTGAACGTGATTTTTCCTGTATCATCTGTTTTCATTTTAGTGGGAGCAAGCCACCATTCGCCCTTAACCAGTTTCATCAATTCCTCATACGCGGGTTTGGGCGACAGATCGTGCCGGAGATAGCCGGAAGGCGCATTGAGCCACCCGCCATCGCGCAAGCCCCAATTGGTGATCGCTTCAACCTGGGGATGGGCCATCAGTGTTTTATAAAATTCTACAACTTGCTCGGCCTGACGTGCTTCACCTGTGAGCGTAGTGGGCCATTCGTCCACCTGATGATCGTTCAGATCAACGATCTCCGGCGGTATCAGTTCGCCGGAAATCAACGTCACTTCGGTGAAATGAAGCGGCAGGCCAAACTTGGCGAAACGTTCCAGCACGCGCAGTGTTTTTTCCAGTCCCCAATAGCCCTGGTGCATGTGTGACTGCAAGCCAATGGTGTCGATCTGAATCCCCGCCTCAAGACAGCCTTCGATCAAAATTTCATAGGCGGTTGACATATCAAAATCGTTGAGCAGTAAGTTGGCCTGGGGGTTGGTTTCGCGCGCGGCATCAAATACCATGCGGGTGATGCCAAACCGTCCAAGTTCCTGGGCAATGCGGGTGATGCCGTTATCGTACTTATCAAAAATGGGCATGATCACTACTTCATTGATCACATCCCACATATCGATCACACCGGCAAAATCGGCCACATCGCGCCGGATGCGCGCGATCTGCGCGTCGATGATTTCGGCGTTGGAAAGGTCCATCAGCCAATCGGCGGTGACGGTATGCCAGCACAACGGATGCCCCTTGACCTGGCAGCCGCGATCCTTGAACCACTGTGCGGTATTGCGAATCCGCCGGGTATCCGGTTGGCCGCGTTCCGGCTCAAACCGCCCCCAGTAAAAGGGCAGCGTGATGAAATTGTAGAGGTCAAGCAGCTTTTGGTTGAAGTCTTCGTAATAGGTTTTTTCGTCGCCGGTAACTTCGTCATTCGCCAGTGGGATGATGTCGAAGCCGGTGCAGCCAAACAAAAATTGGTGATTGCGCTGGGCGATCTCAACTTCTTGATTCGCCAGTGGCGTTTGATCGCTGTTCAAGACGGTGAGTGTCACATCTGCTGCGCGAATGGTTTTGATCTGCTGATCTATTTGACTCATAATGTAGTCCTGGTTAGACACGAACGGGGCATTGCCTGAACCATAAGCAACACCCCGTTGAGAATACGAATAAAAAGTTATTCCACTGCGCCCAGAATCAACGCCAGCAGCGACATGCGAATCAGCACGCCGTTGTAGGCTTCGACCCAGTAACGCTGGAAGCGAGTGTCGTCCACATCGGTGGTCAGTTCGTCCTGGCGCGGCAGCGAATGCAGCACAATCGCGTCGCCCTTCGCTTTGCTGAACAGCAGGTCTTTTGTCACCTGATAATTAGCCGGAGTCAGCCCCTTATCGTCAGTGGCTTCCTGGCGTGATTTGGTGTAGTCCGGCTGGACCACCGGTTCCATGTAGATCACGTCGGCTTCGCTGATAACTTGCTCGATGTGTTCTTTGCGTTCGAAGTTGAAGCCCATACTGCGTACTTCCGACTCGAATTCCGGCAGGAAGTACATTTCATCGGGGGAGATCACGTAGGCTTTGGTATCGAACTTGCTCAAGGCGTAGCTAATACTGTGCATGGTACGCATCCGCATATCCCCGATCAGAATCCAGGTCAAGCCATCCAAACGGCCTTTGAGCCGGTTAATGGTGAAGGTGTCGGTCAAGACCTGCGTGGGGTGTTCGCCCCAACCATCGCCACAGTTGATCACCGGCACACTGGCGTGCTTGGCGGCTTCATGCGGCGCGCCTTGCTGGAAGTGACGCATGGCGATCACGTCGCCGTAGTATTCCAGCATTTTCACGGTGTCCTGAATACCTTCCTGGTAGAAGTCACCCGCACGGGTCATTTTCGCATCGGAGAAGCCGGTCACATGCCCCCCCAAACGGTGCATGGCGGCTTCGGTTGCCAGACGGGTCCGGGTACTCGGTTGGTAGAAGGCCGTGACCAATGTCTTATGCTTGAGCAGATCGCCGTTTTTGCGATCCCGTGCATAGGGTTCGAGCATATCGGCAACTTCATAAACACGGGCGTACTCGTGACGATCAAAATCTTTCAATGAGAGAATGTCACGTCCAATAAAACTACGCATTTTTTGTCTCCTATCACATACAAATAGTGACCGTTTAAGGCTTAACAAGGTCTGGTAAATAATCAAGCATACCACGCGATTCGCAGACTGTCACGCCCCTAAAAGCGCATGTCCTGCAAAACGGGTAATTCGCGCCGGACAGACGAAACCACATCCATATCGAGCGTCACGGTCAGGTGCGCTTCTGTTTCGCCTGCTTCAACGACAATATCGCCCCAGGGATCGATCACGCAGGAATGGCCGAAAAAGTGAGTGCCGTCATCTTTTTGACCGACCTGATTTACCGCGACTACGTAACACTGATTTTCAATCGCGCGCGCACGTAACAGCGTGCGATAGTGGGCCAAACGCGGGTGCGGCCACGCGGCGGGGATCACAATCATTTGCACATCATCGCGCACATAGCGCCGGAACAGTTCAGGGAAACGCAGATCATAACAGATGGCGAAGCCCGTACCGCCCCAGGGCATGTTGATTGCCAGGGGGGATTCGCCAGGTTGCAGCCATTTATCTTCGCCCATTGGGGAAAACAGGTGCATTTTGCGATAGACGCCCATCATGCCGCCGCGCGGCGAAATAACCACCAGTGAGTTGTGGTAATTCACGGCGCGTTTTTCAAATAGCGATCCCATGAAATGGATGTTGTGCTGGCGCGAGAGCGCGACCAACTGCGCGAATAAGCCGCTCCCTAATGTGCTGGCGATCTGGCTCACTTTGTCATACGCGGCCCCGGCCTCGCATAGTTCGGGGAAAATGACCGCATCGGCCCCGCGCCGGGCGGCTTCGGTGGTTTGCTCCTGGATAACCGTCCAATTGGTGCGCGGCGCACCTTTGCGCACATTCATTTGCACCAGCGAAAGTGTAACTGTACTCATAGCCCATTGGCCCTTCTGCTAAATTTGCGCGTGCTCAAACCAGAATTCGATAACGGCGGCGGTTGTCTCATCACTTGAAAGTTGCGTCGTATCCAGTTGTGGTAGCTCAAGTTCGGTGACACCCAATTCACGTTTCAGACGACTGAACAGAATGCCCCGATTCACCGGGTTGTGGAACCAGGCGCCGCGTGCCACATGCAACCGTCGGAGAATTTCATTCAAGGCACAGGTCAAACACAAGATCGGGCCGGTTTCCGCCAACCGTGCCCGGTTGACTTCCGGCAGCATGGCCGCGCCACCCACCGCGATCACGGCATGGCGGCGCAGCGCCAGTTCGCGGATCATGTCCGTTTCGAGCGCTTTGAGGCGCGCTTCACCGAACAATTCGCGGATGTCAGCGGCAGACTGCCCCTCGCGCGTCAGGATTTCGTTTTCGAGATCGTAAAATTCCGCGCCGAGCTTTTGCGCGACACGCCGCCCAATGGATGTTTTGCCAACGCCCATTGCGCCGGTCAGGGTGAGCGTTTGATAGGGGGCAGAGTCAAAGAGTGTCATCGTGCATGTTCCTGTTTATATGCCGTATTCGCCTTGGGCCGATACATTGATCGACCCCTACATTTTGTGCGTTTTTTATCAGCGCCCATTGTGCCGCCAATCAGGATACCATTCATCCAGCAGAGGCAGCAATTCATGCAGCGTGTTGATTTTACCATCCGGCACAATATCCAGATCGGCGGTTTGCTGCGCTTCTTGTTCTGCGCTGTTGATGCGCCACACGCCGCGCATCCCGACACGCTGCGCGCCGCCCACGTCCGCGTGCAAATTATCGCCTATAAAAACAGCTTCATCGGGTTCGATTGCCAGTAAATTAAGTGCTTGCTCAAAAATTGCTTGATGTGGTTTAAGCCAGCCCACATCCGCCGCCGACACCCGGCATCGGGGAAAATAATCGAGGATGCCGATTTGGGCCAGTTCATGATCGCGCTGCTGCATGGGATGGGAAGCGTTGGTGATGATGCCGAGTTCGATGTTATGCTGCGCCAATTCGGGCAGCACCACCAACACATCAGGATAGGCGCGTTCCCCGGCGGGCATGACCCAATGATCCTCGTAGGCTTGATAGACTTGCGCGCGCGCCTCTGTATCCAGTTTGGCTTTCGGCACGCCGCAGGTGATCAACGCCTGGGCCAAGACGCGCGCAATATGCGGCGGGCGCAGCGTGATCACACCCTCTTTCCAGGCGGTGGTGACGGTGGCGACATGCGCTTCAAAAAAGTCGATCAGTTCGATGCCGTTCAACGGGTGAATTTCAGCGTTGACATGATCCAGCACCCCTTTGAGATTGCGTTGGACATACTGTTCCCAGGGTTCGGTAACTTGTTCCCAATCAATGAGGGTCTGATCCAGATCGAACAATACAGCTTTAAGCATAACGATTGCGTCCTCTATGATGCATGGTTGTACCATCCCTATGCCGTGCAAGCAATAGGGTTATCGTCCTAGTTATTGATCGAGCAAGGCGCGATATACGGCGACATGCTGCGTGGCGACCTGCGCCTGCGTGAATTGATCCAACACGCGCTGCCGCCCGCGCACCGCCAGATCACGCCGCAGATGGGGCTGGTCCATCAGGTCACGCAGATGGGCGGCTAACGCGGCACTGTCACCTTCCGGTGCGATCAACCCGGCATCCCCGATCACGTCCGGGATCGCGCCGCTATCCGAGCCGATCACCGGCACGCCGCAGGCCATCGCCTCGACGATCACGCGCCCGAACTGCTCTTTCCAGTTGGGACGTGTCAGCGAGGGAATCGCCAGGGCAGCAAGACGTTGGTAAAAAGCGGGCATTTCGGCTGAGGGCAGCGTATCAAACGTGATGCGATCCGCGATGCCTAACTGCGCGGCAGTGTGTTGGAGTACCGTTTTGTGCGGGCCATCTCCGATAATTGCTAGTTGCCAGCGTTCGTTTGTGTTTAAACGGTGCAGCGCGTCGAGCAAAATCAAACCGCCTTTTTCCTCGACCAATCGCCCGACAAAACCTATGGTAAATGGCTGATCCTCATTACGGGATTTCTCCGGCGGCGCGAAAATGGTCGGATCAACGCCAAACTGCGGGATCACAGCTGCCGGGCCAGCGTAGCCTTTTGCGCGCCATACACCGGCGGCGCTTTGCGTGCCCATGATCGCGTAATCGACATGATGCAATACCCATTGTTCGCCCCGATGCACCGGGAGCGGATAGCGGCGGTTGATGTTTTGCCAGGAAAAAAACAGCGTTTTGATCGGCTGTGCGGCGCGTTTACTGGCGCGCCGGGTGTGATACAGCGCGTGCCAGGTGGCGAGGTTATACGGTTCCTCGTCAATATGCATGATGTCCGGCTGAAACGCGCGAATCTCCTGCGCGATCTGCGGGTAGTAATGCAGATGGAAATTGCCGTTCAACCGGATCGGCGTAGCGCGCAGATCATAGCCCTCGGTATGGGCGCGCTCTAAGGCCAGCACGCCCCGCGCATCCTTCCAACTGGGCGGAACCAACACGCGCAGTTCCACATCTGGCAGTTTGGCGATTTCTTCGAGCTTGCGCTGGTACGTACCGACGACGCAGGCTTTAGAGAGCATCAACACGCGCATCAGTTACAGCGTTTCCAGTTCGTCTATCGTCTGCTCGATCAAATCCACCG
>JAFGJA010000096.1 GCA_016929355.1 Anaerolineae bacterium
ATGAGGAGGCGGTTATTTATCGCCTGCACGATCTGACCTACAGCTATGCACGCGCCAATACCTATTTTGAGGCTCCGGCCATTATTGCCGCCTGTCGTCGCTATCTGGCGGCGCAGGGCGACTCCTTGACCGGCATTGATGCGGATCGCGCGAATCTGTTAAAAGCCGCCGAAGCTGCTGCCGCGAATAATGACGACGCCAGCGTGATCGGGCTGATGCATACGCTCACCGTGAAATACGATCTGATCCGGGCGCGGGGCCATGATGCGCTGCTGCGCAACGCGCTCGATCTGGCGATCCAGGCGGCGCGGCGCAGGGTAGATGATTCCTCTGATGATTTTGCCACCGATCAGCGTGCCGTGCTGCATTACCTGCTCGGCAAGCGCGGTGATACGCACTACGAGCGCGGCGAACATGATGCGGCCCTTTCCCTGTATAACGAATCGTTGGCGCTGGCGCGCGCCTTGAACATCCCGGATCGGGAAGGGCTGCTGCAATGCGTGATCGGGCGTATGTATGCGGATTTGCAGGATTTTGACGCGGCGGAACAGGTGCTTAATGCGGCGGCGGAGATCGCCACGCGCACGGCTGATGACAACCTGCAAGCGCGCGTTTTGGAGGGGCAGGGCTATCTGTATGCGGTGGCGAAAGGTGATTTTGCGGCGGCGCGGGCGGTATTTGCGCAGCAGGTCGCGTTGGCCGAACGGTTGGACAATCCAGAGCGCCTGGTGTTCGCCTTGATCAACCTCGGCTCTGCCGATCATGAATTGGGGGAATTTGCGGCGGCGCTGGTCAGTTTGGCGCGCGCGCTGGCCCTCAGCCGCGAACAGAATAATCTCACCTGGATCGCGTTTACACTCAACAATATCGGGCTGGTCCATGACGATCAGGGGTATCGGGATCAAGCACAGATCGCGTTTGACGAGGCGTTGGTGTTGTATGAGCGTGCGGGCCTCACGACGCGCCAACAAGCGCTCATCAGCCACATGCAAGGCGCGGGGTATACCATCCCGTGAGTCTTATTTACCAGTGGAAAGAGGAGAAAATTACATGCAACGGAACCGGAAAATGTTTCAGATCGCGCTGACGTTCATCGTGCTGATCAGCACCTTGACGGCGGGCACAAGCGTGATTCAGGGGAAATCGGGCCAAACGGCAGCTTCGGGTACGGTGGTGACCGTCATCGTCGTGGACGATTTTTCTGATAATCTGGGTAAGCTGGCGCTGGAATTAAGCAACCCTTCAGTGTTCAATAAAAAAGCCGCCGAGGTCCGCGCCGCAGTCGCGCAGGCTAAAAAAGACGACGCTGCCCTGGCATTGGAGCTTGATCGTATCCTCACTGAACTCAAAGCGGCATATTTGCAAGAATCGACCCTTAATTTTCTGGGCGAATTGAGCGCGCGCGATGTGGGCGCGGTCAGCATTGATCCGAATGACAGCGACTTATGTACGCTTAACCCCGAAGGCACGGGTATTTTTGTGGCAGGCGGCACGGGCATCTTTGTCGCCGGGGGGACCGGTATCTTTGTCGCGGGCGGTACGGGCATGGTCAAGGAAGTTACACACGGCGCGCGGGTGATGGCGCTGCTAGAGGATTTGCACGCCGACTATGGCAGCTTCCCGGATAAACACGGCGATCCGGTCACGATTGAATTCCGCGAAGTGGATATTGCTGATTTTGATCTGGCTAATCTCGTTGAGTCGCTTTCCGCCGAAATCGCCGCTGTGCAAGCCGCCCACCCGAAAGACCCGATCATCGTTAATATGAGCTTTGGGATCATTCCGTGCAGCGCGATTCCTACGTTGGCAATTTACGAGCGTTTGATGTTGTCCTTTGATCAGGTGGGGACTGATCTGGATGCCTTGCAAGCGTTGTTCCAATTCTGGGTCGATAATGATGTAGCCGAGCGCACCAAACTGGACAAGATGAAAGATAAGACCAAATATGACGCTACGATCTGCGCGGTAGAAAGCGCGGCTGATAGCAGTTTATGCAAGGAAGATAAGGCGAAGGGACCGGTTTTGCTGGTCGGGGCGGCGGGGAATGGGCCGCTTGATCTCTCCGGCGGCGCAGCCTATCCCTATTATCCGGCAGCGTGGGGTGAGGTGATCGCGGTGAGCGGCAGCGAAGATCAAACCGCCGATTTTGTCACGACTCTGACTAAAGCGGATTGGTCGAATAGTGGGTTGGTGCTGATGCCCGGTTACTGGCATTGGACCAGCACCGCACCCCCCGTTGACCGCGAGGAAATCGGTACATCCTTCGCTGCGCCGCGCTACAGTTACTTGATGGCGCTGTATTACGCGAACAGCACCGCCGATGTGGGCTGTCCTAATGGCAAGATTCCCAATCCGGTTAAACCGTATGATTGGTCGAAGGGAACGCCCAACAAACCCAATGAGCCGCCCTGCTAACGCAGCACCTCCGATGTGGTTAGCCTCTTTCCCCCCTGCTGTATCGTGGTAGGGGGGATTATTGTTGTTAGGAGTCCTGATGAGTCGATCCGACATATTCTATTTGATTCCCTATATGCTCTCGTTTGGTATCTCGTTCAGCCTGGGAATCTATGCGTGGCAGCGCCGGGGAATACCGGGGGCGCGGCCCTTTGCCTGGATCGCCTGGGCCGAGGCATCGTGGACCTTTTTTTATATGTTTGAGCTAACCAGCGACAGTCTAAACGCAAAACTTTTTTGGGATAATGCGCAATTTTTGGGCGCACTGTTTGGGCCGGTGGCAGTTTTGGCCTTTGCGTTGGATTACACCGGGCATCGTTTGGGGCGTGATAAACGGTTATGGATCGGGTTAAGTAGCCTGATGGGTGTGTTTGTGTTGTCAGCCTTTGTGTTCAGCCAACACCCACTGATCCGGCCTGATGCCTGGATTGTGGACTCAGAACCGTTGGCGGCGCTGGTCTATGATTGGGGCTGGTTGGCGTGGCTCATGTCATTGATCGGGTATGGGCTGATCATTGTCGCCATGCCCTCGCTGATCGCCTATTTCTTGAATACACAACGCATCTATCGCGTCCAGATTAGTTTTATCGTTGTGGGGATTTTGATTCCGGTGATCGGCACTGTTCCGGCGCTGTTGGATATTACGCTTTCGTCGCAGCGCGATATATCGCCGTTGACTTTTGCGGTGGGCAACCTGTTTGTGGCCTGGGGATTATTTCGCTACCGGATGTTTGATCTCGTCCCGGTAGCGCGGAATCTGGTCGTGGATAGCATCGATGATATGATGGCGGTGGTGGATGCGCAGAACCGGGTTATTGATCTCAATGCGGCAGCACAACACATGCTCAAGCGCACCGCGCGGGAGACGATTGGGCAGCCGGTTGCGGACATCTTCGCCGCGTGGCCGGACCTGTTGCAGCGCTTCAAAGGTATCGAACAAACCCATACCGAGATCGCGGCTGATATAGAAGGGGCGTTACGGTTCTTTGATCTGCACATTTCGCCGCTATGGGACCGGCTCGGCCAGTTTTCGGGCCGGGTGCTGGTCGTGCGCGACATCACCGCGCGCAAACATACTGAATATGAGTTACAGCAGCACCGCGCAAATCTGGAAGGACTGGTTGAACGCCGCACCGCCGAACTGCTCGCCGCCCAGAATGCCTTAGCTGCTGAACGCCAACGCCTCGCCCAAAATTTGCACGATTCCGTCACGCAAACGGTTTTCGCTGCTAATACGATTGTGGAAATGCTGCCGCGTATGCTGGACCGGTTCCGGCCCAGCGATCAACCGGACAAACTCGATGAATTTCTGGTGGAACTCCAACAATTAACGCGCGGCGCAATGGCCGAACTGCGCGCGCTCATGATCGAACTGCGCCCGGAAGCGCTGGCCCAAACCGAATTGGGTGTGTTGATCAAGCAGCTTTGCGACGTGTTTACCGGCAATACGCGCGTGGATGTGGTCTTCAGCGCCGCCGATAAGTTGTTTTTGCCGGAAGATATGCAGATCGCGTTTTACCGGGTGGCGCAGGAAACATTGACAAGTCTGGCCCTATACACCAGCATCAGCGCTGTTCAGGTGCAGTTGATGAAAAACGCGGCCAACGTGGAACTCACCATTACCGCCAGTGGTCCAGGTTTTGATCCCCTAACTGTCAC
>JAFGJA010000624.1 GCA_016929355.1 Anaerolineae bacterium
CCCTGTTCGGTGCTTTTTGGTTTCGCTTGTCGCTTCTGAATAGCGATGCAAATCAGCTCAGCCCTGGATTCTCCAAAATGAACCACTCGTGATAAACGGTGGCGATGAAGATGTCGGTATCAGGTATCCGTTCACAGACCGCGATTCGTCCCGCAATGAATCGTTCATCTTCCGAAGGATTGGCGTAGGTGGTATCTTTCAGAAATAGCAGCAGCGTCTTACCATCTGCACTGGGAATATGTCTCAATAACGAGATGTTAGGATGCTGATCCTGCGAGACGGGCAACAGAACATTGAATTCCCCAAGCCGTGATATCTCCGGGTTGTAATATTTCAGGACGGATGACCAGTGTCCTGGTCCTTCGTGCTTTTCGAGAATGCAGTCATAGTCCAATCCAGCAATGGTTTCGATTATGGATGGAGCGAAATCAGCCAGTATCATCAATCATTCCTCGTCATCAAGATCGAATAGCGCATCGGTCAGAGCATCAAGAGCTGACCGTAACAAATCTTCAGCGCCTATCTCTAACTGGGTTACCACATCGGCGATGGCGTCTTGCAGCGCTGGCTCATCTGTTTGTTCAAGGATCGTATTCGCGCGCGCGAGCATCAACTCTGTTCCACGCAGCAAGGCGGGGTCTATTTCAGGTATAGGAGCGAATTCGGGTAGCGCCAAGTGAGCACCCGCCGGATTCGACATGAGCTTTTTTGTCCCACGCCGAAAATAGGCTTCCGCTAACGCGGCCATAAAATCGGCTTGTTTTTCGGCTGGAACCGCGCGTTGACTGCGTGCCATTTGCCAGCGCAAAATCGCCTGATCATAATCTTTGCGCCGAAATGCGATATTTCCCTATTGGATCAACGATGGACTTGGCGCGCGTGATTTATGTCCCTTTTGGGGACCGCTGGTAGTTTTTCGTCGTTTGCTCAAGGTTAACTCTCAATATCCGTATACTCACCCACAGTACAGCAATTAGGCCGTAAAATTTCGAGAGGAGTCTATGAGTGGCAGGGATGCACAAAGTTTTCTAAAGAGCCACCTGAGCCATCAGGTTTCGATATAATACAAGGAAATGAGGTGGCTCATGCGAAAAAATCAATCAGATGGACAAATCTTCGCCAATTTGTTATAGTGTAATTGTTTTTACAAGCGCTTGCAAAAAGGTGAAAAGCATGCCCGATAGCAGCAAAAATAAGAAATTGCCAACGATTTATGATATTGCTGAGGAAGCTGGCGTTTCATATTCTACGGTGTCTCGCACCTTGAGCGGTTTTGAATTCGTTAAGGACAGTACACGCGAGAAAGTGCTCGCCGCCGTCAAAAAGTTAGGCTATGTCCCTAACCAGCAAGCGCGCAGTCTGGCCGGAGGCGTTTCAAACCTGATTGGCATTCTGGTGCCTGGACTGACCGATGATTACGTCATTCAGATTTTACATGGGATAGATAGTGCCGTCACCGAATCAAACTACAACGTGATTTTGTACACGACAAACCGCCGTCAAGGAAAAGAGGCAACTTATGCCGCAACCATCATAAACGGGGCTGCGGATGGGTTATTGCTGGTAGCGCCCATCAAGGTTGAGCTGTATCTTGATGCACTGCGTGAGCAAAATTTTCCATATGTCATGATCGATCAAGTTGATCTGGAACAGCGCAGTACCGTTGTAAGTGCTGATAACCACAAGGGAGCATATAAGGCTACGCAATACTTGATCGAACTAGGTCATCGCCAGATCGGGTTTCTCACGGGGTTGATGCAGTTGAACGTCGCCATTGAGCGGCTTGAAGGTTATAAAGCCGCCTTAGCTGATCATAAGATTCCATTTCGTGATGAATACATTGCGCAGGGTGATTTCAGAATGCAGATTGGTTATCAGGGGACTCAAGAGTTGCTCGCGCTAGAGCATCCCCCCACTGCGATCTTTGCTAGTAATGATGTTTCTGCCTTGGGCGCAATAGATGCCATTCGGGAACACGGCTTACGGGTCCCCGACGACATCTCAGTAATTGGGTTCGATGATATACCGGCAGCGGCGGTGATGTATCCCAAACTGACCACGGTGCGGCAACCGCTTATCCAAATGGGACGTGAAGCCGTGCTGGAATTGTTAGCCCGCCTCAAAAATCCGGATCATGAAGTTCGTCAGATTACGCTAGCGACACAACTTGTCATTCGGGACTCGTGCGCTGCTCCCTGCAAATAAATAACAGTCAGCCGTTCTATTTTTTAAGTGCTGCATCTTCGCTTTAACTGAGTAATGCTTGATAGGTAAGCGCTTTGGTGGTCGCAAATATCGGATGAATCCAGAACGGATCAAGTTGGTAACATACCGTACCGACCAACTCATGTTGCGGATCAACCCAAAGCAGTGTACCAGACCCCCCGTCTTTCCAGTATTCGCCATTGGCACAGGGTGTTCCCGCTAACCCATGATCCATAAGCGTATGAATCCCCAACCCATGTCCGTAGCCAATCATAGGTTGCGCGCCAGGAAAACCATACGGCAGCAGCGCGGGCAGCAGGTGATTGGTTGTCATCAAATCGATGGTACGCGGCGCAAGAATCCGCACATCATGCAGCGTTCCCCGGTTAAGTAACATAGTGCCCAACCGTTGAATATCAAAGGCAGTTGATACCAGCCCATAGCCGCCCGGTGTCCATACGCCAGGGGGAATTACGCCATCGGGCACGTAATGGATGCTTTGATCGGGCGCTTCAATGAGCTTGAGGTGATCGTCGTTGGTTGTCGTATAAAATGCGCTGAAACGATCAATCCGGTCATTCCCGACCACATAACCGGTATCACTCATCCCTAATGGATCAAAGATATGTGTTTGCAGAAAGTCGGCGAAATTCAGACCGGAAATGATTTCGACCAATCGTGCCAGTATTTCAAATGACTGACCATAGCGCCATAGCGTGTTGGGCTGGGCAACCAGCGGCACTTCAGCGATACCATCAACTGCGTCGGACAAAGAAGCGTTTGCGGCGCGCAGCGTGTTGATCTTGTCACGCATCATGGCTTCGACGGCCCCCCCCGCACCGCCGAAGCCTGATGCGATACCGCCAGTGTGTGTCAGCAACTGCCGGATGGTGATCGGGCGTTCCAGATCAGTGAAACGCGGTTGATCGTTATCCTGTCCCACATACACCGGGGTGGTTTTGAATGCCGGTATGAAATCCGCAATAGATTGATCGAGTACAAATTCGCCATGTTCATAACCGATCAACGTTGCCACTGCCGTGATCACTTTTGTGATGGACCACAACCGGATCAATGTATTCGGCTGCATCGGTTGCTGGGTGGCAAGATTACTGAGACCGTAGCCTTTGGCATGGAAAATCTGACCACGCCGCGACAATACCGCCGTGACTCCGGCGACTTTGCCCTGATCAACAAAACGTTGCAAGCCCACATCCAGACGCGCTAACCGTTCGCTTGAAAATCCGACCTGTTCAGGAGAAGCAGCTTGCATCGTAATTTCTCTATTCACCAACATAGTCGAACCAGTCAAAATCAGCGACATTCAAGCTGGTTTGACCGTTACTGCTGGCGTATAAGCCAATGTATGTTCCAACGAATCCCCCCGCGACCATCACGCTGAGGATACGCCCGTCCACCTGATCCGCAACTGTTTGCCAGTCTGCACCATCCGCGCTGACCGAAAAACTATACGCCTGCCCCTGTGCTTCAACTTTGAGATAAACGGGACTGTGCGCGAGTGGCATTTCGGCGAGGGTTGATTCTGCGCCTTGTTCGCGTTTGATCAACCGGATAGTGCGCTCGCCACCGACCAGCGTAATAACAAAGCGGAAGTGATAATCACTGTTCTGAAGAACCGCCATGCCCGCGCATTCCTGTTCATGTTCCGGCGTAAAGTCCATCACGGTTTGCGCCGCAAAGTTGATGTGTTGTTGGCGGCGTCCCACGAAACTAGGATTAGCCCACTCGCTCAATTTTTCGGGTCGCAATCGCAATCGTAAATGGCCGGGCCGATCAGTCAGATTCCAGAATGGATCGCGCGGATTGCGCAGGAAGTTCCAGCAAAAAGCGAGGGTGTTTGTATCAAATTCATCACGAACAGGCAGTTCCGGCCAGGAGTGGGGCGGTAGATCAGGTGACGGAAATTCCAATTCAATACCGCCCCGCCGCGCATTGACAACCGGCCAACCATCCTCCCAGGTAACAGGAGCCAGAAACGTCTCCCGACCCAGGTTGTAATGGTGGCCGGGTTCAAATGGCGTGTGGTAGGGCCTTACCCCTAAGGCGAACAACCACCATTCACCAGTTTGAGTCTGAACCAGATCGGCGTGGCCCGTTGCTGCGATAGGGGAAAAATACCCCCGATCCCGATGTGTCAGGATCGGATTGCGGTGGCAGCTTTCATATGGGCCGGTGACGGTTTTGCTGCGAGCAATCGTTACCGCATGAGTCAGATGGGTTCCCCCTTCGGCGATCATCAGATAGTATGTGTTACCAATGTGATACAGGTGGGGGGCTTCAGGATGAATTGCGAATTTGGCCGCACCATCCCATAGTGCATATTTAGGCCCGGTGAGCTGCATCAAGTCCAGGTCTAACTCTTGCAACCAGATTTCGCGGTGTCCCGTGTAACTTTCGCCCGCCGGAGGAACACGATTGCCGGTGTACCATACGCGCCCATCGTCATCAAACAGTAACGAAGGATCGATCCCTGGTGCATCATTGAGCCAATAGGGATCAGACCAGGGGCCTGCCGGATCAGTGGCCGTAACGATAAAATTGCCGTAAGGGGGTGTTGGATTTTCGGCGTTGGGAACCAGGGTATTGATGACATAAAAAAGGCCATCATGGTAACGGATAGTCGCCGCGTATAATCCTTTTGAATACTGTAGTCCATCTAAACTTAGTTGGGATGGCCGATCAATGACATGCCCCAATTGCCGCCAATGGACCAGATCGCGGCTTTGGAAAATGGGCAAGCCGGGAAAGTATTCAAAGGTCGAAGTCACCAAATAATAGTCTTCGTCCACCCGGCACACGGATGGATCGGGATAAAATCCTGATAACACGGGATTTTGAAATGTCATGCCAAATTTTCCTTTGATAAGCACATAATTTTAGGGGAACGGCATGTTCCCCCCTAAACGGCAGCCTACCCCATGACCGCGCCGCGTAATTCCAATTCTTTAGCAAAATGACAGGCGGCAAAGTGCCCATTGCCCAGGTCTTGTAGCTCTGGTGTTTGCTGCATACAAATGTCTTTTGCGTACTGGCAGCGCGGGTGAAAATAGCAACCTGTTGGCGGATTCGATGGATCGGCAACTTCGCCTTGCAAATGAATGCGCTCGCTGCGTTTGCGATGACGGGGATTCGAAATCGGCACTGCCGACATGAGCGCTTCGGTATAGGGATGTCGGGGTTCGGTATAGATGTCTAGCCCTTCAGCAATTTCGACGATTTTGCCCACGTACATCACGATCACACGGTTACAAATATGGCGAATCACACTCAGGTCATGCGAGATGAACAGGTAGGTCAGTTTGTAGTCGGCTTGCAATTCTTCCATCAGATTTAGAATTTGCGCACGCACCGATACGTCAAGGGCGGAAACCGATTCATCCGCCACGATTAAACGGGGATTGGTGACTAAGGCCCGCGCAATTACGACGCGCTGCCGCTCACCGCCACTGAAAGCGTGTGGATAGCGCACCATGTATTCGGGGCGCAGCCCAACGCGCTTGAGCAGTTCGCCGGCGATGTTCTCCATTTCCGACCGGGAAACCCACCGGCTGTTTTTTAGCGCTTCGGTGACGTTTTCAAAGACCGTCATGCGTGGGTTGAGCGACGAGTACGGGTCCTGGAAAATCATGCGGATTTCGCGCCGGTAAGGTAGCAAGTCTTTACCGGAGAGCCGGGCTAGATCGATGGCATGACCCGTACTGACTTTATCATCTGCCTTAAAGTGGTGGACATGAATCCGTAGTTTTTTCAGATCATCGGTCAAATCACCCGATTCACGGTACAAGATTTCGCCCGCCGTCGGTTCGTAGGCGCGTACAATACACCGGCCTACCGTCGTTTTACCACAGCCGCTTTCGCCCACTAATCCGAGCGTTTCACCCTCACGAATGTCGAAACTGACATCATCGACTGCTTTTGTGTAACCAACAATGCGTGAAAATAGCCCCTGGGTGATCGGAAAGTGCATTTTGAGACCGCGCACTTCAATCAGGTTGTTGATATTTTCGAATCGGTATTCTGTGTGATTGTTTGCGCCAAGTTCACTGGATTGTTCAGCCATGCGCTACCGCCTCTGTGTCAGCTTGGTGGACTGCCGCTACATCTTCATATAACAGGCAGCGGACAGAATGATTTTCGTTGATAAGGGTCGAAACGGGTTCGACCCGCGAACAGGCTTCGAAACGCTGGTTGCAGCGCGGTTGAAACTGGCAGATATTCACCGGACGCCGGAAGGGACTGGGGACCATGCCTTTAATCGGTTCCAGTTCGTCACGCTGCATCGCAATTTTGGGAATGGAGCGCAGCAACGCCTGGGTATAGGGGTGCTTGGGATTGTTGAAAATGGTGTCGGCATCACTGCGTTCGACGATTTTGCCCAGATACATCACCGCGACATCGTCGGCAATTTCGGCCACGACGCCCAGATCGTGCGTGATAAAGAGCAGCGCCATCCCGTAATCATTTTGAAGTTCGAGCATCAAGTCGAGAATCTGCGCCTGGGTGGTTACGTCCAGGGCGGTGGTTGGCTCATCAGCGATCAACATCGTTGGATTACACGATAACGCCATCGCGATCATGGCTCGCTGGCGCATTCCCCCGCTCAAACGGAACGGGTATTCATCGATCAGGCGGTCCGGCTTGGGAATGCCGACGCGCTGTAACATCTCAATGGCGCGATTACGGGCTTCATGCTTGGTTGCGCCCGTGTGCAGCCGGATCAATTCAGTGATCTGCTGGCCGACGGTGTGCATCAGACTGAGCGACGTCATCGGCTCTTGAAAGATCATGGCAATTTCTTGTCCGCGAATCTGGCGAATGGGTTTGCCTTTGGGATCAAGTTTAGCCAGATCGATGATCTCGTCGGTACCGTCATCTTTTTTAAAACGATACAGCATCGAACCATCGACTAACTTGCCCGGTTTGCGGATGATTTGCATGAAGGCGCGGCTGGTAACGCTTTTCCCGCAGCCACTTTCACCGACCAGACACAACGTTTTGCCACGTTCAATGGTCAGATCAACCCCGTCAACCGCCTTCACAACGCCTTCGTCAGTGAAAAAGTGTATTTTCAGATCGGTTACTTCGAGTAATGGTGTAGTCATTGGTTCGCCTCTTTGTCTAGTATGGATCAGCCGCATCACGCAGGCCATCACCCAGGAAGTTGAAGGCCAACACAATCGTAATCACAGCCGCAGCAGGCCAGAGCAGCCAGGGGTAAAGCGCCAGCACTGCAACCTTTTGCGTTTCTTGCAACATCACCCCCCAACTTACGGCGGGGGCGCGCAAGCCCAGCCCCAGAAAACTGAGGGCCGTTTCGCCCAGAATCATACCCGGTAACGCGAGTGTCAGGGAGGCAATGATATGGCTGTAAAAACTGGGCAGCATGTGACGGAAGATCAGCCGGGATTGCGGTGCACCATCCAATTTTGCCGCCAGGATAAAATCATCTTCGCGCAGGGATAGGAATTTAGACCGAACCACACGGGCCAACCCGGTCCAACTGCGCAAGGCGATCACAAGGGTGATAAGGAAGTAGACTTTGATCACCGACCAATCCAGTGGCACACTGGCGGCAATGGCCAGCATAATCGGCAAATCCGGCACCGACATCACAATTTCGATGAGGCGCTGGATGACATTGTCCACCCAACCGCCGACCAAACCGGATAAGCCCCCCAGGGTAATACCCAGCATCAGACTGACCCCAACGCCAACCAACCCCACACTCAATGAAATACGGGTGCTATAGATCAGGCGTGTGAGAATGTCGCGCCCGGATTTGTCCGCACCCATCAGGTACATCGGTTGGGTCGGGTCTTTGGCTCCGATGAGGTGTCGGCTAGTAGTGAAGTAAAGATCATTGAGATACGGCACTGGCATCCAATGCAGCCCGACTTTGTACTCCGCGCCTTTGGCAAACAGGGTAATCGGAATCTTATTTTCGTCATCAATTTTCCAGATTTTCTTAAATGAGTCGGGGTCGCGCTCAAACGTTAACCCTTTTACGTGGGGGGACCACTTGCCATCGTCAAAAAGATGAACGGGCTGCGGAGGCGCATAAACATATTCCGCAATATATTGGGTGCGTTCCCACGGGGCAAAAAATTCAGCAAAAATTGCGACCAGATAAAAGAAGATTACAACGCCCCCGCTAAACATCGCCAGTTTGTGCTTGCGGAACTTCCACCACGTCAACTGCCATTGGGTAGCGACTTCCAGCTTAAGTTCACTTTCTTCATGCATTCCCAGTACGACAGCCTGTTCATGTACGGTCATATCCATCATTCTGTCTCCAATATTTGCTCGCTACCCTCAATTAACTCAGCCTGATACGGGGGTCTAATAGAGCTAACATCAAGTCGCTGATAAACGTCCCTAAAACAGTCAATGTACTCAGGATCAGGATGAACCCGGCGGCCACATACATGTCTTGATCCATCAACGAATTAAAAATGACCGGCCCTGACGTTGGTAAGTTAAGCACGATTGACACGATCAATTCACCAGCAATCAGGCTCGGCAAAATCCAACCAATGGTGCTGATGAAGGGGTTAAGCGCGTGGCGGACGGGATATCGCCAGAGCAGAGTAGTTTCGGATAATCCTTTTGAACGGGCGGTATCGACATAGGGCTTGTTGAGTTCATCGAGCAAATTTGCGCGCATAGTGCGAATCAAACCGGCGGTCCCTGATGTGCCGATGATGACGACTGGAATCCAGAGATGTTTAACCAAGTCCCAAAACTTGGCGAGCGACCAGGGGGCAGTTTCGTACTTTTGTGAGTATAAGCCAATCATGGCTTGATCCATATACTTGTAAGATATAAATAACAGGATCAACGCAAATAAGAAGTTTGGAACCGCGAGACCTATAAACCCGATCAAGGTAAATGTATAGTCAGCTAATGAATACTGTTTGACGGCGGAGTAAATGCCAATCGGTAGTGCAATCATCCAGATAAACAGCACCGAAAAAGCTGAAATGGCAAATGATGCTGGCAGGCGTTCAACCATTATATCTTTGGCGTCACGCCGGTAAATCCAGGAATAGCCAAACTCACCATCTCTGATGATGTTACGCATCCATTTGTAATATTGCACATAGATTGGCTGGTCAAGCCCATATTGCGCGCGAACCTCTTGCTCAAAATCTGGGGGAAGTTCATCCATCCCCGAATTGATCATCTGCGACACCATCGTGCTCACATAATCACCGGGCGGCAGTTGAATCACAGCAAATGTGATCAATGATATGATCCATACGGTAAAAATCATATAGGTAAAGCGGCGCAAAATATATTGCCACATTGTTTCATTTCTTTCTGCTAATCAAAATGGCGACTTTGACAACGGCTTTTTTCTGGCATATTAGCTTGAAATTCTTAGTTATTACGCAACAGCCCGTTACAAATAACGAAAAATTTAAAACCAACAACGGAATGCCTGGATCAATTGGGTTGCCTTGGTTTTTTGCTTAAGGGAACTTCCTTATAGAAGTTATGCACTCCAGCCAGGAAGCCAGAGTGCATAACCGGTTTTCAAGTAACTAGATTACTCTTTGATGTACCACTGTTCGGGATAGGTGATCTTCTGCACACCTTCGATCCAGCCCGCGATCCATTCATCAGGCTGGTTGCCGAGGCGTGAGTGATAGACCTGGTAGCCGCGACCGGGACGGGCGGTCCCAATCGTAAAGAATTCATCGGCGGCCATCTTCAGAATTTCTTGCATAGCTGCGATTTGTGCTTCTTGCGTGGGGGCACCGAGAACTTCAACTTCGTACTTGGCGCGCATGTCCTGGTACTGTTGTGGCATTTCGACCTGTTCGGCCTGTTCTGCGCCGACCCGCCATGCCTGCCAGCCATTACCGTACATCCCGAAGAGTTCACCCGGCACATAATAGCGCGGGTCGAGGATCGCGGTGATGCCTGCGCCGCCTTCACCGGTGTAGATGGTGGCTTCCATTTCGTTATTATCGCGGATTTCTTTGTAAACATCATCCGCAACCGAGTTCAGGATAACTTTGACGCCGACGGCATCCCAGTAACCAATCAACAATTCGGTTATTTGCACCCAGTTGGTGCCGTAACTGAGGTTATTGGAAACGGTAAAGATAATCTCAAAGGGTTCGCCATCCGGTCCCAAACGATAGCCGTCACCGCCTTTTTCCGGTATGACCATGTCGAGATATTCGTTGGCTTTATCGACATCATACTCGATGTATTGAGTCGCAAGTTGTTCGTTGTAGAGCGGGCTGCTTTCGATGGGAGATGCCTGGGCCGGGACGCCCTGACCGGAATGCACGATCTCGATGAGTTCTTCGCGGTTAATCGCGTAGGACATACCGATGCGGAAGTTCTTATCGGCAAAGACTTCGCCCTTCACCGTGTCGTGCGCGTTGCGGTTAAAGTGGATCGTGTTGTTTACGCCACCATCCGAGATCGCGGCGCTGATCGCAAGCGGTTTACCTTCATCGACGGCATCGTAGAACAAGATACGGTCATCGCCACTGGGGTCTTTGATGTAGTCCAGGTCGCCATTGAGCATCGCCAGGGTACGGCCTTCGGAATCCTGGTAGCTGTAGCCGGTGATAGTATCGATGTAGGGCAGTTGATTGCCTTCGGAATCGACCTTCCAGTAGTACGGATTGCGTTTCATCGTGATGGTGGTGCCGCCACCCAGGGGTTGATCTACAACCCATGGGAAGAGCAGCGGGCGTTCTGGGTAGAGGAAGAAGTTATTCGTATCATCCGTCGGGCCAGACGCTTTTTTGTTGAGCAGACCAACCCAGTCTTCAACACCATCTTCCTGCGCGACCAATTCGTCAACATTTTCGTTGTAGTCGGCGTGGAACTGCATCAGGTAGTGCTTCGGGAAAAAGGTGAGGTGACGCCCATTCCATTGGGCCAGAGTGTACAGGAAAGTCCCGTTCGGGATGGCAAAGATAAACTTGACCGTGTAGTCATCGATCTTTTCGAGTACGAAGTCATCGCGTCCCTCGTTGGGGAGCCAGTCGGCAGCAGGACCACCGGGCGAGACTTCCGTGTTGAAGAGGAGGTCTTCGATGTAGAATACGATGTCGTCGGCGGTAAATTCCACGCCATCCGACCATTTGAGACCCTTGCGGAGATGGAAGGTATATTCTTTTACATCATCGCTGACTTCCCAGCTTTCGGCGATGTTGGGGTCCACACCGGAAAAGTCAGGTTTCCAGATGACCAGATTTTCCCAACCGACGGTATACCACATCCCTCCCCAACCCGGGTTGGAGCCAACAAAACCGAAGCGCAAGTCACCACCATAGGAGCCTACTTCGTTAAAAGGCTCGACAACGGCAGGATTTTCGGGAAGACGTTCTGCGACGGGCGGAAGTTCACCAGCCGCAACTAATTCGGCCAACATCGGGGATTCGTTATACATACTATCCTGTGCCGAAGCCAAAGGAGCCATCGGCCCGACGGCAGTAACCAACATGGCTACTACGACGGCTAAAAAGCCAAACTTACCAAGAGTACGATTAAACATGAATATTCTCCTTGATTAGAAACCCTAACGTTTATCTAAATGAAACGGTGATTTCTGTGAACGAACCTGACATGAGCAAAGCTGAATTGTTTCTATTGAAATTTCGTTGCGCAGGCTTATTCGGTCAGTTAGGCACGTGTCATCATACAAGCAGTTCGCCCTAATTGAATCAGGGGAAACAGGCTATAATAACCTGATGACAACAGCAGCTAGCAATGCCTGCTAGTTTGCACCTCCTTTTTTGTTGTCAATCTAGCAAGGGAGTTTTCGAGTCGGGAACCCTTCCCAAAGTTCTGCCGACCAGTAAACTTCCTTGCACCATCAACCGTTATAACGGATAGTTTTCACTGATTGCCGCTGAACTAACCGTGTTCCCAGTGCGATCTTAAGTAGAACACGTTCTGGGTTTTTGATACGCTCAAGTAATTGCCGAACGCCCAATGTGCCCATCAGCATCTTTTCAACAGCTATAGTAGTGAGCGGCGGGATGATTTCGGCTGAATGCTCAAGATCATCAAATCCGACAACTGATAAATCGTTTGGCACTTGCAACCCCAAGTCATGCGCCGCATGGATGGTGGCGATAGCGACATCATCATTACAAGCAAAAATACCAGTGATTTCTGGCGCGCGTTTCAACAAACGCTGAGTCGCATCACGCGCGCCGGCGGAGTGTAATGAGCTATTTTCAATATAGGTTTTTTCAATGCCATGATCGGCCAGCGCATTCAGATATCCTTGCCGCCTTTCACGAATACTTGGATACCCATTCGGCGAGCTGCCAATCAGTCCAATACAGCGATGTCCATTATCGATCAGATGTACGACTGCGTTATAGGCTCCAGTCCAGTTGTCGGTGACGATCATGTCGCAATAAGAATCGAGCGCATACGCATCAACCAGCACTACGGGTTTCTGTAAGCATTGGTCAAGTTCACCCCTGGTTTTGGACACAAAGGCGCCCATAATCAACCAACCATCGACTTGCTGATCACTGGTTAGAGGGGGCCAATCGATGACATTTGATAGCGCATCAACCGGCAAACTGGCATACATCAAACTGATGTTGTGGCGTTTGCATTCCTGTTCGGCTCCACTGAGGACTGCTCCATAAAATGAATCAATTGGGGTATCCTGATGAGCATGGGTTTTGACCAAAACACCGAGGGTGGATATTTTTTCTGCGGTGGAAGATGCCCGAATGGGTAATTCATAACCTAGCTCTTGCGCGGCCTGAATGACGCGTTCGCGCGTTTTGGGTAAGACTGATGATTTGTTATTCAACGCTTGCGATGCGGTTCCAATGGAAACATTAGCTAAATCAGCTACATCTCGGAGCTTGGGACGAGTGGACAACATTGGAGCCTCTGAAAGTTTCATTGAAAAAAAATTTTGCTTATTTACAGAAAATGGTAACGTTGTCAACAGGCATCAAAAAAAGAGTGTACTGACTGAAATAGTTAAAAATTATAGCAAACAGCATTGCCCCGGATGATAAAAGACCAACAAGCTACTTTCGGTGTGTTTAATGAGTAAATCCGGCTTTTTTACAAGCGCTTGCAAAATTATCTTATTCCATTGTTATCCACTTGTCAAGCAGATTTTTTTTGGTAACGTTGACAAATGAAGCCTTATGATTTCACTCCAATCACCTGGCAACTAGCCAAATAAAACTTTGAAATTTACGTGGTTGATTTTCAATTTTGGATGAGATAATTGCTTGGTATACTCAAGATCAGTGTGACAAATCCACTCTCCACTAAACTGTGGCTAGTTCAATGAGCGTAGTCTTTAAATAGGCGATTCTCCATCGCTACCAAAAATTGACAAATCATGTTACTTGTAGTAACATCACGTTGTTTTTTCGAGTCACATGAGCGTTCTATGAAAAAATCAAGAGCCGCTATCAATCGGCAACAAGGCAAACATCAGGTAGATGAACAAAGGGACAACATTCTAGCTGCTGCTGAAATGCTGTTTCTGCATCATGGCCTTGAAAAGACTAAAATGATTGATATTGCCACCCAGGCAGGCATTACCAAGATGACGCTCTATCGCTACTTCCCTAACCTGGACCCCATAGCGTTTGAAGTAGCGGGGCGAATGTTAGAAACCATCTCCACAATCGCGGCCCGAAGCATCGATCAGGAAGTGACTGGACTGGCCGCGATCAGGGAAAACTGCCTGGGTATGATCCGGGAATTCGTAACGCTCCGCAGCGCTTATCGCTATATTGGCATGTTCGATCACCTGTATGGTGACAAATATCCTTCGGACGAACTTGCATCCTGGTACAAAAAACGTATCTTCGATCTGATGGATGCCTGGCCTTTTTCAAAAGCTGACCTGGATCAACAAGGTTACGCGCAAGTCATTACGCTTCTCAACACAATTATGAGCTTTCTGGAAAAGATGGCCGCGCGCGGCGAGTTAATGGCCGAAGAACAGGAAGTCCCCCTGCAAACGCAATTGGCAGCGTTTGAGGAAATTGTTCTTGTTTACCTAAAAACACTTGGAGATAGCAATGATGTTTAAAAAAGATGGTTGTACGCTGAGTCGTGAACAGATCGAGGAAAAGGCGCAGGCGCTGCTGGGGCAAATGACCCTCAAGGAAAAGGTCTGGATGCTCAACGGCAATTGGGACCCGATAGGCAACGCGCAGCAGCACGATGGTAACATGTATAATCCGACTCCAATTGAAACCACAGGCTGCCCGCGCCTCGGTGTCTCACCCATTGGGTTCAGCGATGGCCCGCGCGGGGTGGTGATGGGGCACTCAACCTGTTTCCCGGTGTCGATGGCGCGTGGGGCCAGCTTTGACCCCAGTCTTGAAAAGCGGATCGGTGAGGTGATTGGCAAAGAAGCCCGCGCACAGGGAGCCAATTATTTCGGCGGGGTTTGCATCAACTTGCTGCGCCATCCAGCCTGGGGGCGTTCTCAGGAAACGTATGGCGAAGACCCCTTCCTCCTGGGCGAGATGGGCCGGGCGTTAACTGAAGGGGTGCAGGCCCACAATGTCATCGCCTGCGCCAAACACTATGCGGTGAACAATATCGAGAATTCCCGTTTCTGGGTAAACGTTAAAGCGGATGAGCGCACCATGCGCGAAGTTTACCTGCCGCACTTCAAAAAGTGCATTGATGCGGGGGCAGCTTCGGTTATGGGAGCCTACAACCTGTTCAACGGCGACCACTGCTGTGAAAGTCACACCCTCCTGACGGACATCTTACGGGACGATTGGGGATTCGAGGGGTTTGTGATCTCTGACTTTGTCGCAGGTGTGCGCGACACCAAGAAAGCCATTGAAGCCGGTCTGGATATCGAAATGCCCATGCCGATCCATTACAAGCAAAACCTCCTCAAGGCTGTCGAGGAAGGCCGCGTGTCTGAAGAAACCATCGACACCGCCGTCCTCCGCGTACTGCGCACCTTGCTCGTCTTCGAGAACACCCCGGAGAAGATGACCTACAGCATGGACCTCGTTGCCAGCAAGGAACATACCGAACTGGCACAGGAAGTTGCTGAGAAATCGATGGTGCTGATTAAAAACGCGAAGGGCGTGCTGCCCTTCCAGAAAACGGTCCAGCGCATTCTGGTTGCCGGGGAACTGGCAAACAGGGCCAATACCGGCGATGCAGGTTCGAGCAAAATCGATGCCCCGTATGTTGTGACTCCGCTTGAGGGTCTCCGTAACTATTTCGGAGCCGGTGTCGAAATCGTATTCTGCGATGAAAGTGAACTTGATAAAGCCGCTAGCGAGGCCGCCAATGTAGATTGCGTGATTATCGCGGTTGGCAACGATATGCACGATGAGGGCGAATACATTTCGGGGCCACCACAGGAAGGCGACGGATTCTCCTTCTTCGAGGCAGTGGGTATCGGCTATCAGAATATGGAGAAGTCGCTTGAAGGTTTCAGCATGGCATCCTTTGAATCAGATGATCAGGGTGCGCTGGGCGGTGATCGTGAGAATCTTTCGCTTAAACCGGACCAGATCGAGTTGATCAAGCGGATCGGCAGTATCAATCCCAATACGGTTGTCGTCCTCATCGGCGGCGGTATGATCATGACCAAAGAGTGGGATGATAGGGTTTCGGCGATCATGTACGGCTGGTATTCGGGCATGGAAGGCGGTAATGCCCTGCCTCGCATCCTGTTCGGGGATGTAAATCCGTCGGGCAAGCTGCCGTTCACCATCCCGCAAGATCAAAACCATCTCCCCTATTTCAGCAATACCGATCAAGCGATCACGTATGATCTGTATCATGGATATTCCTATCTCGACAAAAACGGCTACACGCCAGCCTATCCCTTTGGCTTTGGGCTTTCCTACACGACCTGGGAATATGGTGCGGCCCAACTTGCCGCGCAGGATGATCACATTATGGTGACGGTTGACCTCAAAAACACGGGTAATGTTGCCGGGGCTGAGGTTGTTCAGGTGTATGTTGGCCTGAACCAATCGGCGGTAGATCGCCAGAAGAAACTCCTCAAAGGGTTTAAGAAAGTCTACCTGGACCCCGGACAATCAACGACTGTTTCGATCTCGGTTGATCGTGATGAACTGCGGTATTTCAGCAATACGCAACAAAAATGGGTATTTGAACCGGGAACTTACTCATTCTATGTGGGGTCAAGCTCCGATGAAACGGCCTTACAACACAAGGAAATAGAACTCGCCTAAGACTGTGCTCGACAAAGCTAAGGTACAACAAACGAGGTTGGTTTATCGAAGAATAGGCCAACCTCTATGTCATCGAAGTCTGAAGCACCTCAATCGGCAATAAAGATTGGGACATATTGCAACCGTTTACAAGAAATTCAGTCGTTAAAATGGTGATCGATGGTTGTTTTCCTCCTGGCTGAATAGATACGATTACATAATTTTCAATTGTAATTCCCCGCTCTCAACCAGTAGTTTGCGCAAGCCCAAGATAAGGTCTATAATGAGCATTATACTCAAACTGGTTATTATCCAGACTAAAAAATCTGGTGACTGCCATTTTATGGGTTTAAATAATAAAAACACAGGCCAGCAATCCGTGCATAAATAATATCAGCGCGACGGAGAAATCCGTTTCTCTTTTGGTATTTTTTTGAAAACGTTTACAACACAATGAGCAAACAAAGTAGTTCTCCGAACAAGAGACAACGTGTCACCATCAAAGATGTGGCACGCGCTTCAGGCGTATCCTACGCGACGGTATCGCGCGTCCTGAATGGCTACGAGTTTGTCAAGGAAACTACCCGCAACCGCGTCATGGAAGCGGTGGAACGCCTGGGC
>JAFGJA010000625.1 GCA_016929355.1 Anaerolineae bacterium
CAGCAGTGATGGCCCGAACATCATCGCCGAAATGATCGAGACAACGGCCAGCGTCAGGAACCAATCGCACCACTGCCCCTGCCCAAAGAGGATGATCAGCGCGTGCAGCGCCAGCACCACGCTCAAGCCCGGTATAATGCGGCGCAAAGAAGGCACACCCATCCAACGCGGCGGCGTCCCAATGAACGCGGTGCGCATGACAATGGGGTTATCGAGTGGGTCGTACTTGAGTTTGATCAGGCATTCCCAGATCATCCAGCTTGGCATGGTTCACTCCCGGTCCTATCCGTGTTATGAGCGGATAGGGCTAACCGGGCGCGTCTAATCGATCAGGCCCGCCCGTAGTTGGACCACCGCATCCATAATCAGTTGTACGGCAGCATCAACATCCAGTTTGCCGGTATTGATTACCAGATGGTAAAGCGTCGAATCGTCCCACCGGATGCCGAAAAAACGGCCTAAATATTCAGAGGTGGCGCGATCCCGTTGGTTGATGCGCTGTTGGGCTTCTTCGACGGTGAGGGATTCTTCGCGCTGCAACCGTGCAATTCGTGTGCCCGTCGGCGCGACTACGCGAATATGCAGTACGTTTGCTTTATCCTGCAAAACGGCCTGTCCGCCCCGGCCTAAGATGACCATATCGCCGGATTCATAAGCGGCTTCAATCGAGTTTTTAACGAGTTCGACATACTGCGCTTCATCAATGGTCGCTTCGCTCAAGGTTTCAGCGCCGGATTTGTCACGCGCTTTAACCGCCACTGTTTTGATGGGGCGCGGGCCAGCGCGAAACAGCCGCGCAACGATGTGGCGCGCTTCATATTCATCTTCTGAATAATCGACCACATGATCCTTGTGCAGCCCGACTTCGCTGGCCGCTTCAATCATGATTTGTTTATCGAAATAGCGGTATTTCAGCACGTCACAGACCTGCCGGGCGATTGCCTCACCGCCGCTTCCCACTTGCCGGGAAATTGTAATGACTGCCACTACGCGCCCTCCTCGAACGAATCGTCGTTTCTTTCATTCTACCGCGTTCAAAGCGCGCCGCCACTGCGGATCAGCACAAATTCAACGCAAGACTTGTACATATCACTAAAGTTCTGAAATTATGCATTTTTCGGTCTTGATCGTTCTTCTGCCAATGAACCGAAGTTGTCAGTTATTAGTTTTCAGTAAACCCTGAACCCTTCGCCAGCGCTCGATAAGGTTTTACTAATAACTTAGAACTAAAAACGTATAACTTCTTGTCCCTGATAGCAGGACCATCATTGCTTGAATCCGTCGAAAATCCAAAAGTGTATAACTTGAGAATATGATTCACTGTGGGCAGCGTTCCGCCACTGCCGCCTGAATCGTGGGTAGCATAGCCTCGGCCATCAGGCGGTGGCCGTTGGGGGCCGGGTGGCGATCCACGACGGAGAGCGTATCGCCCCCGGATGGAATCAGGGTGATCGGATAGTCCGGGACCAGACTTTCGCTGAGCGGATTGTGGAAGCCGAAGAAAATGACTCGCCCATCGGCGGCTAACGCGGCAATGTCGGCCTGAAACCGGGGGAGATCGTCATATTTTGTTTCGCCCTGGTTGCTGTCTGCAAGATCGTCTGACCCATCTTCCGGCATCGTGCCGGTGCTGTTGCCGGAGGTCAGGTAATATGCGCCGTAAACCAGATACATTTTGAGAAAGCTGGTTTTGGGTTGGCGCGTGACGGAAATGGTATAGTTGGCATCATTGCCAATGACCAGATACACGAACAGATCGGCGTCAGGGAAGTCGTTTAACGTGCGCAAGACGTTTTCGCTGTTGTATTGGTCCAGTCCGGCATTGATGACCGTTGTTCCGTCGAGTTGTTCCGCAACCCGATTGACCCACACTTCATCGTCATCCACGCCATGCCCCCAGGTGAAGCTGTCCCCGACAAATACCACGGTGCAGGGTCCGCCCTGGCTGGCCGGAACCTTGCGCGTGAAATCCTCAAGTTGGGTCGCCGTCCACCCGTGAAACTGGTATGTGCCGGGAGGCAGCACGGCGATCCGGTTGGGATGCGTCTGGGCCTTGTTCCAGAGATCGGCTACATCCCAGAAATAGTACATGCCCCAGGGATCGAGCCAGCGCAGCAGCATTTCAGAGCCGAGCAGCGTCAGGCACACCGAGATCAGCATCATGATGATTTTCATGCGAAAGTTCAATTTCATACCAAACTCCTGGGGCATGGCGCGCTCGTTTGTCCCATTCTATACCGGATTGCGCCGCGTTGCATAACGGGGGATCAGGGGGCATTTCAAGTGTGTTCACGAATTTTGTGTAGGGGCAGACCAGCGTGTGCGTGTTGCGCTCTATGCAAAGGGAGCACACATTGGTGCTCCCCTACATGAACGTTAAGAGGTGATGTGGTTAGTTGGCCTATTTCTCCGCGTACAACTGCTGCTGAGTATCGACCAGCAAGATCGTGACGCCGTTGAAAAACTGCTGCTCGATCACCTGGCCGCGCCGCAGATGCAACCATTCACCCATGATCGACAGCGTAGGATCAAACGGGTCGAAATTGGGCATGACGCCCATCCGGTGTACGTCCTCGTTCGGATTGCGATACATGACCCAGACGCGCGCGGCGCTTTGTTCGACCTCGGTGGTATCCGATATGTTGCGCAGCAAGATGATCGGCGCACCGGGATTTTCGTTGAGCACGGCCTCATCGGTTTTGTAATAACGCAAAAAGGCTTCGCGCGTATTATCGCGTTCGAGCATGATCGCATCGCCAGGCTGGATATGCTCCGCGACATAATCCGCCGCATTGCGCCAGTCGGCCCGCTTGTAGCTGCCGTCATAGAACGAAAACAGGACAACATAGGCTCCGGTCACGATCAGGATCAGCATCGCGCCGCGCCAGATGCGCCGGGCTGCATTTTTCTTCCAGCCCTGCATGACCAGGATCAGCAGGGCGGGCAGCGCGACCATGAAATAGCGATCCACGTAAAACGAAACGATGTAGCGCGAGATCAGGAACACCGGGAGCAGGGTTGCGCCGAAAACGGCCACCCAGTAGAAGGTCGTATGATCGCGGCGGCGTTCGCCAAACGCATAGGCGATGCCCAGGATCAAGCCCATCGTCACCACCATGAGCGCCGGGAACAACTTCCAACTGAACACGCCATCATAACCTAAGGTCATGTTCCAGATCGTGAGCGGCAGATCGTTAACCGTTGGTTGGGTGATCCAGTTGGCCGCGGTGCTCATGGGACGCTGCATGGCGAGATATAGCCAGGTCAGCGCCGGGATCATGGCGATGATCTGCGCGATCATCCAGCGCCGCACAAACGCGCCTTTATAGCGAATGGTGAAGGCAAAAACTGCGAATTGTGCGCCAAAGAGGGCGGCACTCGTGAAATGGGTGGCGTAGGCGACCATGCTGGTGAGCGTTAAGCCGATCCATATGGCGCGCGTGCGATTGCCACGTTGTAATTGCAGGAAAAAGTAGGTAACCAGGAGCGCCAGAACGAACAGCATCGCGTAGGGGCGCGCTGTGCGGGAGAGCCACACATGAAACGGATTCACGGCCAGTAGTGCGCCGATCCACAACGCCATTTCCCGATCCCGGTAGAACCGCAGGACCATAAAGATCGTCAAGCCGATCCCCAATAATCCCAGCAGGGCCGAAGGTAATCGTAACCATGTTTCAGTCGAATTTGGAATGAGACGCAGCGTCCAGAAATACAACGGCGTCTGGTTGCCCGCCGCCATCAGCGAGGCCAGGGATTCATTAAACGGTGCTTGGGCGCGTAAGGCGGTTAGAGCTTCGTCCGTCCACAGACTGGCTTCGCCCAGATTCCAGACGCGCAAGACCAGGGCCACGACCATGATCAGCACAATACCGCTAATGAAGTAGCGCGGGCCAACGTTGGTTGCCCGCCCAAATCCAGCCTGGGGACCATACGCCACACGCCGTGAGTGCGCCGTTGTCCCACCTACACCGACAGTCAATAAACGCATACAACCCCCATTGTATATAACAACGATAGTAGGTCGGCTCAGTGTGCTTGCTTACTCCCAAAAAACACCCGAACCGATCACCGTAGCCGCTTGCCCTGATAAAATGCCTATCTTTGATCTACTACGTAAGTGGCCTGGAATTGTTGCTCAGGACAAACAAGCCTGCCCCATTTTTCATTGTGCCATCTTTTGAAAACAATTACCAGTCCCCTTAAGTTAGGGGTTTTTCTCCCCGTGAAAAACGCTCATCAGAGGGGAAAGTTCCCTTAATGAGCGCTGCATCACCTTAATAGTAGTATATTTTCCAAAATTACGCCCACTTGTCAAGATCAAGCCTCTAACTTGGCCTCCAGCGCCGGAGAATCGTCAGGTTGGTTTGAATCTGACCGCCGCGCCTGATTCCAGCATGTTCTAGGCAGAAACTTGTTGCTATAATTTCTAACCAAACGCACGAGTCTTGCATCATACCAATAAAGGGAGTTACGATGGCCGACCATGTGGTGGTTTATGTCACGGCTGCGTCCGAAGTTCAGGCCCGGCGCATTGCCCGGCGCTTGCTGCAAAATGAACTGATCGCTGCCGCGAATTTTGCCCCCGTCGATACGATGTTTTTGTGGAAGGGTGATATTCAGGAAGAAGAAGAAGTGTCGATGATCCTGATTACGCGCGTGGATAAATTTGATCAGGTGGTGGATATGGTCAAGACGATTCACACCCACGACACCCCGACGATTATCGCGCTGCCGATCTTGTTAGGTTCGCGTGAGTATTTAAACTGGATAGATCATGAAATTGGAGACTGAGCAGGTCGTATCAGCCAACCACACCAAACGCTTGTTGATTTCGTTCGCTCACCCGGATGATGAATCCTTTGGGATGGGCGGCGTGATTGCCTATTATGTGGCGCGCGGCATTGAAGTGAGCCTGATTTGCTCGACCAATGGCGATGTGGGCACGGTTGATCCTGAATTTATGCGGGATTACGACACGGTAGCCGATTTGCGATTGGCGGAACTGCGCTGCGCCGCCGATATGCTCGGTATCAAAAATAGACTTTATCGGGAATAACGAACTGGCGGAGGGTAGACGTATCTCCCCTACCCGAAAACGCTGAGTTAGGCAC